>RGVP01000060.1 GCA_010027235.1 bacterium | reverse complement strand
GTTTGCTTGGCCACACCCGCATCCACACCCCCACCCCGTCCGCCCGCGAGCTTGAAAAATCACCCTCTCCCGCCTCGCTCCACTCATGGCCCAACACGACCCGCTACCACCTCTGCCCGACGCCCCTGCCTGCGGCGTCTACCGCCACACCAAGGGCAACCTCTACGAAGTCCTCGGCCTAGTCCGCCATTCCGAGGATCTCTCCCCCCTCGTCCTCTACCGCCGCCTCGATGAAAACGGCCGACCCTTGCCCGACGCACCTTGGGTCCGCCCCCACGCCATGTGGAACGAACTGGTTCCCAGCCCACTCGGCCTCGTGCCTCGGTTTCAGAAAATATCGTAATAATTGCACTCTATTTTTATTTCATAAACATATATTTATTAATTAATTAATATTTTAATTAATAAATTATAAAAATTTATTGCACACTTTATTGCATTCACCGGCCGCGCTCTGCTTAGTCCACTGGTCCCGTGACGCGTGCCCCCAGCCAACATCTTCTCGCCCGCCGCCTGAAGCTCTCGGGAGCGACCGTATCCCGCGCGCTGGCCAACCACCCCGCGCTGAGCGCCGAAACCCGCGCCCGCGTCCAAGCCCTCGCCGCCGAACTCGGTTACCGCGGCACCGCCGGCCGGAGCGTGCGCCGCACCGCCGACGCCCCAGCCCTTAAAATCGGCGTCTTGCTCGGCGAACCCCTGGTCGCCGCCGACCACCTCGCCCTGCCCCGCATCCTCGAAGGCATCCGCGCCCGCGCCCGTCTGGACCGCGCCGAGATCGATCTGCTGCCCTTCGCACCCGGCGAGACTACTCCACTGGCCGGTCGCCGCCGCCTCTTCGGGCACCTCCGCGCCGCCAGTTGGCGCGGCGCCCTGCTCCTTTACCCCTTTCCCGAGGCCACCGTCTCCATGCTGGCGGACAAACTCTCGGTTGTCTCCGTCCTGCACGAGTGCGCCGATGAGCGTATCGATACGATAGATACCGATCACGGCGCCGTCCGCGGCCTAGTCGCCCGGCTTGCCACCATCGGACATCGCCGGATCGGCTTCGCCACCTGGGCCTACCCCACTGGAGGCCTGTGGGCTTCGCGCCGCTTCGCCGCCTATACCGAGGCGCTCTTCGCCCAAGGCCTAGGCCTCGACCCCGCCCGCGTATGTAACGTCGGACCCGCATCGGTAGCCTGTCCTGGACCGGTCGCTCTGGCCGACGCCGTCGCTGCCATCACCCGCCGCGATGGCGTTACCGCCTGGGTTTGCGCCGCCGACCACCAAGCTTACCAGTTGATCGCCGACCTCGCCGCCCGCGGCTTGCGCGTGCCCGCCGACGTCTCCATCACCGGCTTCGACGGCCAGCCCGTCCCTCCGGGCCTACCCGCCCTCACCACCGTCGCCGTGCCCAACGCCGACATCGGCGCCTCCGCCGCCGCCCGTCTGGTGAACCGCCTGCTCCAGCCCTCCTCCCAACGCCGCCTCACCCTCGTCACCCCGCAGTTAGTCGAGGGTGCCACCACCGCATCACCCCGTTAACCCGTCATCCCTAGTCTTTTTCCGCTCTCCGCTTTTACGTCCATCCCAACCCACCCTAACCCACCGACCACCATGGCCAAAGCCACCAAGTCCAAAACCGCCGAGCACTTCGCCGACCTCCCTAAGATCGCCTACGAAGGCCCCGGCAGCGACAACGCCCTCGCTTTTAAGCACTACAACGCCAACGAAAAAGTCGGCGGAAAAACCATGGCCGAGCACCTGCGCTTCGGCATAGCCTACTGGCACGCTTTCCGCGGCACCGGCGCCGACCCCTTCGGCCCCGGCACCATCGTGCGCAAGTGGGAGTCCTCTTCCAAGGACGCCGTCTCCGTCGCCAAGGTCCGCATGGACGCCGCCTTCGAGTTCTACCAAAAGATCGGCACGCCCTTCTGGTGCTTCCACGACCGCGACATCGCCCCGGAGGGTGCCACCCTGGCCCAAAGCAACAAGAATCTCGACGCCCTCGTCGCCCACGCCAAGTCCCTCCAAAAGGCCACCGGGGTAAAACTCCTCTGGGGCACCGCCAATCTTTTCAGCAACCCGCGCTTCATGTGCGGCGCATCCACCAACCCCGACGCCCACGTCTTCGCCTACGCCGCCGCCCAAGTTAAAAAGGCACTCGAGGTCACTCAGGAGCTGGGCGGCGAAAACTACGTATTCTGGGGCGGCCGCGAAGGCTACGAGACCCTGCTCAACACCGACCTGAAGCGCGAACAAGACCACCTCGCCCGCTTCCTGGCCATGGCCGTCGATTACGCCAAAAAGATCGGCTTTAAAGGGCAGTTCCTCATCGAGCCGAAGCCAAAGGAGCCCACCAAACACCAATACGATTTTGACTGCGCCACCTGCATCGGCTTCCTGAAAACCTACAAACTCGATAAGCACTTTAAGTTCAACATCGAGACCAACCACGCCACCCTCGCCGGCCACAGCTTCCAGCACGAAATAGAGGTCGCGGGCTCCGCCGGCATGCTCGGCTCCATCGACGCCAACTCCGGCGACCTTCTGCTGGGCTGGGACACCGATCAATTCAACACCGACGTAAAGGAACTCACGCTCGCGATGATGAGCATCCTGAAGTTTGGCGGCCTCGGCTCTGGCGGCTTCAACTTCGACGCCAAACTCCGCCGCCCCTCCACCGACCTCGCCGACCTCTTCCACGCCCACATCGGCGGTATGGACGCCTACGCCCAAGCCCTAAAAATAGCCCACCGCCTAAACTCCGAAGGTAAGTTCGCCAAACACGTCGCCGGACGCTACGGCAGCTATGACACTGGCTTCGGCAAGGAGATCGAGACCGGCAAAGCCACCTTCGAGTCCCTCGAGAAACTCGTCCTCAACCAGCTCGGTGAACCCACCCTGCGTAGCGGCCAGCAGGAAAAACTCGAAAACCTGCTAAATCACGAACTGTTCCGCTGACCGAACCCTTGGCTAAACCCGCCAGCCCGGCCTGTGCCTTTGCACGGCCGGGCTTTTTCGCACAGCCACCCAAGAATATTCTCTGGGCAAGAGTAAATTAAGGCCAAGTAAAGCTAGGTAAAAATAGCTTAACGTGGTGCCCCCACGGGGAATCGAACCCCGCTTTGAAGAATGAGAATCTCCTGTCCTAACCGATAGACGATGGGGGCGGAACCAGCGGACGGGAGAACATTGATGCGCCTTAACCGGCGTCAAGTCCCAGTTTTAGCATTTTCTACCGGCCCGAGGATCTATCACACATCAGGTCTTCCCGTTGACAAAAGACCGTAATGTCAGACGAGTTTACACGCATCCATGCTGCGCTATCTCGCCCACGGAGCCCGCGATCTGGCGCTAACGCCCATCGACGTCACCACCCGCTTCAACTGGGAGTTCTACGCCAACCTGAAAGGCGGCCTCCGCCCCACCGAGGCTACGATAGAAACCAGCCCTTTCATTTTTCGCCCGACTATTTGGGTTTTTCCACCCGAACGCCCCCACGGCTGGGTCTCGCACCAGTCGATCGATCGTTTGGTTCTGCATTTTTCCTCAGTGCCCGATGTGATTCGTGAAGCCTGTGCCGAAAGGGGATCCCTCAGCGCGGAACTGGAACCGGCCGACGTCGAAATGCTGCAGGCCCTAGGCCGTTCCCTCGAACCCCACTACCGCTCACCCTCGCCCACCTCTCTCTTGTTATTCGATCGTGCCCTGATCGACCTAAGCCTCATTTTTTTGCGCGGACGGGATTTCACCTCAACCTTACCCTTGGAAACAGTAGCGGTCGAGCGGGTGGAGCGTGCCATCGAGTGGTATCTTTCACACCTGCACGAGCGTCCCACGCTCGAGGCGCTGGCCGATGTCGTGCATGTCTCCACCGCCCATTTACGCCGCCAGTTTCAGCTCGTTTACAGCCAAAGTCCGCACTTCGTGCTCACCCATTTGCGGCTGGAAAAAGCCGCCGAGCTTCTGGCCACCACTGGGGAGACGCTGGATGTAGTCGCGCGTCGGAGCGGCTTTAACAGTGCCAGCGATCTTTGCCGGGTTTTCCGGCGCCGCTTCAAAGCCTACCCCAACGAGTGGCGCACACACGTGGCGGGGTCGGAAAAACCCGCCGACCAAATCGAACGTCTGATCGCGCGCGTCGATCCGCAGACCGCCGCCATGACGGAACAACGCAAAAAACTCAAAGCCGCGGGCGCGTCACGACGTCGGGGATACGTCGGTTCAAGCCGGACGCATTTTGAGTAGCGGGCGATCCTGAACCCCCGGTTTGCCCCGACTACTCGCCGCCAAATCCGTGGTAGGGCAGAAACCAGCGGGCAAATTCCGCCAAACCATCCTCCAACGACACGCGCGGACCATAACCGATGCTTTCGCGAGCCAAGGTAAGATCGGCGCAGGTTGACTCCATGTCACCGGGCTGCGGCCCGAGCATTTCCAAAGTTGCCTTGCGCCCCAGCGCCGCCTCGAGGAGCGCCACAAACCGCAAGGTCTCCACCGGCTCGTTATGGCCGAGATTGAGAACCCGCGCGGGCGCCCGACCCGCAGCAAGATCGGCTGCAGGTGGATGCCGCAGAGCCGCTAAGACCCCGGAAGCGATGTCATCGACATGGGTAAAGTCGCGGAGATTTTTACCGTGATTAAAAAGCCGGATCGGACGTCCCTCGCAAATGGCGCGGGAGAAGAGCATAGGCGCCATATCCGGCCGGCCCCACGAACCATACACCGTAAAAAAACGCAGGCCGGTGACCGGCAAGCCGAAGAGATGAGCGTAACTGTGCGCCATCAATTCATTGGCCCGCTTGGTCGCCGCGTAAAATGACACCGGTCGGTCCGCCGCCTCATCCTCCCGAAAAGGCGAAACCGAGCCCGCACCATAAACGCTGCTGGATGACGCATAAACTAAATGGGCCGGCGGATCGCGACGGACTGCCTCCAGCACCTTGGTGAACCCGAGAAGGTTGCTACTAACATAAGCCTCTGGCTGCTCCAGACTGTAGCGCACGCCCGCTTGGGCACCCAGATGAATCACGCCGTCAGGGCGAAAGGTGCGATGAGCCGAGGCGTAAAGATCACCCTCGGCCAAATCTCCCTCCACCACGCTAAAATTGGCACGGGCCGTCAAACGCGCCATCCGGTCACGCTTCAGACTCACTGGATAGTAGTCGTTGAAATTATCCAGACCAAGCACCTCGTGCCCGCCCTCCTCAAGCAGGCGGCGACAGACATGATAACCAATAAACCCGGCCGCACCTGTGACCAATATTCGCATAAAATTCAGGAAAATATTAGAGGCCAGGGCATCGCGGGACGATCCTTAATCAGCAGCACCGGAACCCGCCGGCGCCTCCGCTTCGCGCACGACAGGCACATCCGCCTCAACCGATAGCTCCGCTGCCGCACCCTCAAGAACCACGCGCCCGCCAGGGCCAACCTGCAGTTGCAGCTTGGGCCGCAACCCAGATCGCACCGTTACCTCGAGAGTATTTTCCAGCTCCGTGTAGTAACCCCTCGCCAGCCCAGTATATTTCCACGTGGCCACTGGCTCAAGCGGGTCTGTTCTTACCTTCAAATGATTGCCCGGCAGACCAAACCCCTGGATCGACTGCCGTAAACCGAGCGCAGGCAAGGTCTCCGCGCCCGCCACCCTCACCCGAACCTGCGCCCCCGGAGCGACTAGCAACACCGCTTCCGGAGGCGATACCGTCACCGGCCAGTTCAAGGCCGAACGCTTGTTGGTCGGCGTCGCCAGCAAGACTCCCGCAACCAGAACTAAAACACCTGCAGCCATCGCGAGATTTTTCCACCGCTCCGCCCGGCGATCCGCCTCTGATCCCAGCAAGGAGGATGGCTCTCGCTCCACCCGCACGATAAAATAATAGGCGAACCATGCCGCCCACCACGTGAGCAAGGCCGACCAGAGCACATCCGAAAGAAAATGCCCTCCCGCCGCCATGCGCGCCGCCCCCATACCCACGCCGATCAAGGTGGAGAAAGCAAAAACCACCCACGCCAACCGGGGCCGTTTCGGTCGTAACAAAAGGAAAACCGCCGCGTAGGCAAAAGCGACCGAAGGGTGCCCGGCCGGAAAGGATTTAGCCGTGCCGGCTTCGCCCTTGAGCAAAGGTGGGCGATAAGTCTGCGTGCCATCAAACTCCGTGATGTGCTTGGGCCGCGGACGGCCCCAGTGGTCCTTGAAAACCGCATTAACCAGAACCCCCGGCCCTAAAATCAAAGTGATCAATAAAAACGCCGCCGCCCCACGCCAGCGCCTCGCCTCCGGTCGCAAGGTGCCGACGACAAAACCCCACACCACCGCCAGCAATAGCGCTCCCACCAATACCGGCGGCGCGTAATAAAACATCTGCACCCAACCCGCCCTTTCCATAAACCAGGGGCCGTCCAAATGCCCGCGCTGAAAAAAAACTCCCGCCGCCCGGATATCTAAATCCGTTAACCAAAAAATCGGCGTCAACCCCGCCGCTAGCACGATCCAAACCAGCAGATCGCGCCAACGACGGTCGTGTTTCGAGGCAATGGCGTTAAACATTCCCCATACCACGAAGCGGCTGAAGCTCCCTCGCAACCCCTTTTCCCTCGTCTGGCAAAGACCCCCAAAACCAGCCATCCACCGCACTTACCACCGCCCACGCAAGACCCCTGCCGCGAGAAAGGCTTGTCGCTAGCCACCACAACCGGTGCCCTCCCCTCTTCTCCCATGCCCACCCCAGAGCTCTCGGTCATCGTGCCGTTTTACAACGAGGCGGAAAACGTCGGCGAACTTTTACGCGAGATCCGCGCCGCCTGCCCAGGCGCCGAAATCGTGGCGGTCGACGACGGCTCAACCGATGGAACCACGGATCTTCTTCGCGCGGAACCCAGCATCCGGACCGTATTCTTTCCCGCTAACCGCGGACAAAGCGCCGCCCTTTACGCCGGCCTGCGTCTGGCCCGAGGCCGCATTTGCGTGATGCTCGACGGCGACGGCCAGAACGATCCCGCCGATATCCCCGCCCTCGTCGCCGCCCTCGCCCAGGCCGATCTGGCCTGTGGTTGGCGCCGCAACCGGCGCGATACATGGAACCGCCGGGTCGCCTCCCGCATCGCCAACCGCGTGCGCCGCGCTTTTTTAAACGACGGGATCCGCGATACCGGTTGCTCCCTAAAGGCCCTTCGTCGCGAACACGTAGATCTGCTCGTGCCTTTCAACGGCCTTCACCGCTTCATCCCCGCCCTTCTGCGCAACGCCGGCCTCCGCCTCGTCGAAGTGCCAGTTAACCATCGTCCCCGCCTGCGCGGCGTTTCTAAATACACCATCGGCGGCCGCGCCCTGCGCGGCATTCGCGATCTCTTCGGCGTTTCCTGGCTGCTGAAACGCCAGATCCGTTTTCCGGTTGGCCTCCTCGATACATCCGTCTCGCCTCACGAAAGCGCCTGAGGCGCCAGTCCTTTAAAACCAAGTGAACGAAATTCTATTCCGCCTCGAACTGGGCCCCCTCGCTCTAGTCATCACCGGTTGGAAGCTGGTCGGCTACATCGGCGTCATTCTGTTCGCCGGTCGCTGGGTCGTGCAACTGATCGCATCCCGCCGTGCCGGTAGGCCCGTCATGCCGCGCAGTTTTTGGTATATGAGCGTCGCGGGCAGTCTCTTGCTCCTCACCTACTTCATCATTGGGAAAAATGACTCGGTCGGAGTATTGTCCAATCTCTTTCCCGCCTTCACCGCCGCCTACAATCTATGGCTGGACATCAAACACCGGTCGGCCAGCGCGGCCTGAGCCACCTTCCCTGGCGCACGACCGGGGAGCTCTGCCACGGAGCGGCGAGAGTCGCGTGGACTCGGCGCCAGTCGCTCCTGCTGGTTGTAGCGGCGCTAGCCGCCGCGCTCTTGATCGTCCATCAGGGCGACCACCCTTTTATGGTTTGGCTGGCGACCTGGCGCACCCCCGAGGTGGTGGCCGCAGCCAAATTCGTCAGCCTGATCGGAGAACTGCACCTTGCCCCCCTGGGTGTAGTGCTCACGGCCTGGGGCTTGGCTGAGTGGCGACAACAAAAAGACCGGCGCATTCCGCTCGGGGCCACCGCGCTCGCGATGGCCGCGAGCGGCATCCTGGCGCAGTTGCTTAAGCCCATTTTTGGTCGCCCCCGTCCCCACCTGCACATCCCCGACCAATTCGATTGGTTCAACGTTCAATGGGATTCCTTTCCCTCCGGTCACTCAATGCACTGGGCCGCGTTGGTCGGAGGCCTCTGGCTGACCTTACCCCGCTTCGCCACCTGGACCGCCCCCGTCGCCGTCACGGTCATGGCCGCACGCATCCTGGTGCCCCGCCACTACCCGACCGATGTTCTCGCCGGCGCCACCTTTGGCCTGCTTTGCGGACTTTGCTTCGGTCAGGCCGCGCTCGATTATCAGCGTAAACATGGACGACTCCCGCCCACCTCATGAAGACCCTAGCCTCCAGCCGCTACGCCCCCCTGCTCCTGCTCGCCTTCGTGTTTCTGTTACTCCTGCCAGGCACCGGCACCGTCCCGCTGCTCGACCGTGACGAGCCGCGTTTCGCCACCGCGAGCCGTGAGATGGCCGAACGCGGGGATTGGATCAAACCCACCTTTAACGGCCGCGACCGCTTCGATAAACCTGCCCTGTCCTACTGGCTGATGCGCGGCGGCTACGCCGTCTTTGGACAAAACGAGTGGGGCGCCCGTCTACCCACCGTGCTCTGCACCGCCGCCCTAGTGTTGGCGGTGTGGTTCTTTGGCGTGCGTTGGTTCGGGCCGGGGACCGGTTTGCTCGCCGGCCTCGGCCTCGCCTCCTGCCTGCAACTTTTTATCCACGGACGCCTCGCCCTGGCGGATATGCCGATGATCCTCGCTATCACCGTCATCCAGTTCGCGCTCACCGCCCTGTTGTTCCCCGCCAACCGCCCTTGGTCCACCGCAGACGTCTCAAATCCCGACACCGGCGCGCGCACCGCCCGACGCTGGTGGTGGACCCTCTGGCTCGCGGTTGGTTTGGGCTTTCTCGCCAAGGGTCCCATCACCTTCGCCGTGCCGGTGGTTAGCCTGTTGCTGCTGCGTTTTGCTTTCTGGCGGCAACCGTTGCCGTGGCAACGGCTCGGCGCCGGACGCGGCGCGCTGGTCGCGCTCGCCGTGATCGCCGCCTGGGGCGTGCCAGCGCTGATCGTGACCGAAGGACGCTTTTTCACCGTCGGCATCGGCGAACACGTCGTGGCCCGCGGTTACGAGAAATTCAACGGCCGCAGCTACAACCCGCTTTTTTACCTCGGCACTGCCCCCCTCAGCCTCTTCCCGTGGATCTGCTTCGCTCCCTTGGCTTTCCTCGCCCTTAAAACCAAGGACATCCGTCACCGCTGGCTGGCGAGCTGGCTAAGCGCCCCTTACCTGATTTTTACGCTCTACGCGACGCAACTACCCCACTACGTCCTACCCGCTTTCCCTGCGTTTTTTCTCCTCCTTGCCGAAGGCTTGGGCCTCGGGAAAAACCGCTGGCGCCGCGGCGGCGAGATCGCCCTGATCGTGCTTAGCGCAGGCGTGGCGATTCTATTTATCGCGGTGCTCGTCCGCCCGCTGCCGTCCGGGGCCGCCTCGCTCCGCCCCGCTTTCGCCGGCGCCTTAGCCGCCGTGTTCGGCCTCATCCTCATCGCCGCCGCCCTCGTGCGCGGCGATCGCTGGTTGCGCCCCGGACTAGCCTTGGGCGCCCTGATCGTCGCCGTTGCCGCCAGCCAACTCGCGGCCGGCCTGCGCGCCGCCAGCTTGAGCACGCGTTTACCCGCCCTTTGGGCCGATGCCTCGGCCGAGACCCGCTTTGTTGGCGCCGGCTTCTCCGAACCCAGCCTCATTTTCTACAGCCACCGTCACTGGCTCGATAATGCCTCCGCCCAAACCATCGAAGCGGAAATCGCGACCCCCGGCCCGATCGTGCTCGTCACCGTCGAACGTCAGATCGACCCACTCCATTTGTTCACCGGCCTCGACCGCTGGCGAACCCAAAACACCCCCGCCAGTCTGCTGACCGGCCCCGGCTGGACCCGCCAGAGTTTAGCCGGTTTTAATCCCGGCCGCAGCCGCTGGCAGGAAGTCACGGTCTGGCGCCGCGACTAAAGCCCCCGCTCCAAAGTCCCGCTTTTAAGCGGGCGATCTTACTGTTAGAATCCTTCGTTCTCCCGAGGTGCAGGAAAGGCAGTCATCTGACGATTGGAGAATGTCGCGAAGTAGCCACGCCGCCGGCCTCGGCTGCTTCCCTCATTTGCCCTTCACGCGCCCATCCACATTTTACCCCATGCCCCGCCTCCACCTACCCCTGTTGGCCTGCGCGCTCGCAGTTTGGCTGCCGCCCACCAACGCCCGGGCCCACCAAGCGTTGGAGAGCTCCGCCTTAATCGTTTCCACCACGGAAAACTTGGAGATTACCCTGACTCTGGCCCAGGCCTACGCCACCGCCCTTTTGGAACCGACACCCGCCCTCCCGCTGACACCGGATAATTTCGATAGTCTCCGCCCCGCACTTCTAGCCATCGCCCCGCTCGTCGCCACCGCGACCGATGCCGCCGGTAAAAAAGTTGATCCCACCCGCGTGCTAGTATCCCTGACGACCGAGGGCGAGATCCGCTATCTCTTTCTTTACCCCACCGCAGTTCACACCGCCGGCTTTGGCATGCCCGCCCTGGCCAAGCTGCCCCGGGGTTATTTCTGCACCCTGTCAGACCAGCGCACCACCCCTCCCGCCCGCGCCATTCTTCATAAGGAGCACGCGTTTCACACCCTCCCTACTTTGCCCTGACCATGCCCGCCCCGCTCCGCCACTTTATCCGCTTGCTGCTCGCCGCCGTGTTAATGGGCGCTACCGCGCTGCACGCGCAGCGTCAGATGGAACCCCTTGGCCGGGGCGTCGTCGCCATGCGCACGAGCTCGACCCAGGTATACGTCGGTTGGCGCCTGCTCGGCTCCGACCCTTCCGATCTCGGTTTCAATCTCTACCGCTCCATCAGCGGCGCCACCGCGACCAAACTCAATAGCTCCGTCCTCAACACCTCGACCAACTACCTCGACACCCCCGGCTCCACCGCACTCGCCGGCACTGTATCCTACTACGTTGTTCCCGTTCGCAACGGCGTGGAGCAATCCGCAAGCGCCCCTTACACCCTCGCCGCCAACTCCGCTAGCGGCCAGCAGTTCATCCGCCTCCCCCTCGCCTCCGCCTACCCGAACCCAGCATCCACTTTCCCCTACACCGTGAAATTTTGCTGGGTAGGCGACTTCGACGGCGACGGCGAATACGACTTCCTCGTCGACCGCATTTCCACCAACACCACTACCGAGAAAGAATTCCTCGAAGCTTACAAACGCGACGGCACCTTCCTTTGGCGCATGGATATGGGCGTGAATTCAGTGAACCAATACGCCTATGAACCCGGCGCCTCAGCTATTTCCGTGGGCGATACCGATAACGTCACCGTCTACGACCTCGATGGCGACGGCCGGGCCGAGGTCGCCGTGCGCACCGCCAACGGCGTGACCGTGACGAACGCCGCCGGCTCCGTCGTAGCCACCATCTCCGCCGCCAACGATACCACCCAGTTCGTCTCCATCCTCAACGGGCTGACGGGAGCCGAGCTCGCCCGCACTACCCTGCCCAACCCCTGGGCCCAGTTCGGCACCCTCACCAGCAAATGCGCCATCGGCTACTTCGACGGCCAGCGCCCGAGCGTGTTGTTCTACGGTTACAACCGCGACGGCTCCGGCCCCTTTTACCGCGTCTTCAGTGCCTTCGACTACCGCAACGGTCAGCTAACCCAGCGCTGGTCCACCGCCCAGACCTTCCATGGCTCCGAAGGCCATCAGATCCGAATTGCCGACGTGGACGACGACGGCAAGGACGAGGTCTGCGAAATCGGGCACGTAATCGACGATAACGGGACCCAGCTTTTCGACCTCGCCGAGGTCTCTCATGGGGACCGCTTCCACGTCGCCGATATCAACCCCGACCGCCCCGGCCTGGAAAATTATATCATCCAGCAAAACAACCCCAGCTTCCTCGCCACCGCCTACTACGACGCCGGCACCGGCCAGATGCTGAAAAAATGGTATGCCACCGACGTCGTCGACGTGGGCCGAGGCATCGCCCAAGACCTCAATTCCACCCACAAGGGCTACGAACTAAATTCGACCCAGCCCGGGATTTTCAACGCGAAGGGCCAGCAAATCTACGCCACTAGTTTCTTCCCCTACGAAGCACTCTGGTGGGACGGCGACCTACTCCGCGAGTTCATTGCCGCCGCCGACGGCAATGGCTACAATCCCGTCATCAACAAATTCAACGAGACCAGCGGAGGCATGGACCGAGTCTGGAGCATCTACAGCGATTTCGGATCGTTCATCAACCGCACCGCTTTCGGCGGCCGCCCCGCCTTCTGGGGAGATATTCTTGGGGACTGGCGCGAGGAGCTCGTATTCGTCACCACCGATTACACCGCGCTTCGCATCTATACGCCCGTCAGCGTGGCGACCAACCGGCTCTACACCCTGATGCACAACCCGGCCTACCGCTGCCAGGCCACCACCAAGGGCTACGTCCAGTCCTCCAATGTCGATTACTACCTCGGCGTCGGCATGACCACTCCACCCCCTCCCCCGATGGTGCCTGCCACCCTCGCTTGGGCCGGCGGCACCGGCGCCTCCACTTGGAATACCGGCGCCACCTCGGCGTGGAAAAACACCGCCACCTCCGCCACGTCTACCTTCTCCGCCGGCCAGTCCGTGCGCTTCGACCTCGCCGGCAATAACTCCGCCGCCGTCACCCTTTCTGGCACCCTCCAACCCGGAGACGTGACCGTCTATTCCCCGATCGATTACACCTTCGACGGCACCGCCGGATCACTCGCTGGCACGATGGCCCTCGTTAAAGCCGGCAAAGGCACGCTGCGCGTTACCGGCGCCCACGCTTTCACCGGCGCCTCCACCGTCTGGGACGGCGCCCTTCGCGTCGACGGCACCCTCTCCGCCAGCCCTCTGACGATCTGGGGCGGCACTTGGGGTGGAGCCCTTGCCAAGGGCCTCACCGGCGGACGCCTCGCCGGCTCCGGCACTGTCACTCAAAACGTCTCGCTCCAATACCGCGGCACCCTCACCCCCGGTGCCGGGATGAACGCCGCCGGCACGCTGACCCTCGGCGGCGGCCTGAGCGCCGCCGACGGCTCCACCCTCGCCTTCGACCTTTCACGCGATCCCACCGGCGTAACCACCACCAACGATCGCCTCGCCATCACCGGCAACCTCGCCCTTTCCGGCATCGTTTCCGTGGTGATAAACCCTCTCTCCAGCCAGCTCACCCCCGGCACCTACACCCTCGCCACCTACTCAGGCACCCTCTCCGGCTCGACGGCCAACCTCTCCGTGGTCGTCCCCGAAGGCACCCCCTACTCCATCTCTCTCGGCTCCGGCGCCCTCACCCTTACCGTGCCCGTAACACGCTCCGCGGGAGCCGTGACTTGGAGCGGTTCCACCTCGGGCATCTGGGATATTGCCACCACTCAAAACTGGAAGCTCGCCGGCTCGCCCGCCGTTTTCGTTTCCGGCGACACCATCAGTTTTGACGACACCGGCGCCGCCCGCCCCGCCGTTACCCTTAACGTCGCTAACCCCGTCGCCGGCCTCTCCTTTTCGGGTTCGACCAACTACACCCTGTCCGGCTCTGGCGCGATCGCCGGCGTGGGCGGGCTGACCAAGTCCGGCACCTCCACCGTGACGGTCAACACCACCAATTCCTTCACCGGCCCCGTCTCCATCATCGGCGGTGTGCTCGCCATCGACAACCTCGCCGACGGCGGCGAACCCAGCTCGATCGGCGCCTCCTCGGCCGAAGCCGCTAACTTCACGCTCAACGGCGGCACCCTCCGCCTCATCGGAGCCCAGACCAACACCAACCGCGCCATCACCCTCGGTGCCAACGGCGGCTCGATCGACGTCCCGACGGCCTCCGTTAACCTCCAGATCAGCGGCGGCATCACCGGCGCAGGCGCGCTCACCAAGTCCGGCGCAGGCACCCTCATCCTCGCCACCGCCAACACCCATGCTGGCGGCACCCTCCTGCAAGGCGGCACCCTCGTCCTCGCCTCCGATACCGCCAATACCTCCGGCCTCGGCTCCGGCGGCATCACCCTCCAAGGCGGCACCCTCCGGATGTATGATAACACCGGTTCCTACAACACCTCCTCCTGGCCGATAAACGTCCCCACCGGCGCCTCCGCTCGCTTCGAGGCCGACGGTCGCAGCACACTCGCCGGTGCCCTGACCGGCGCAGGCACTCTCGAATTCTACACCTCGTATATCCGCACCGATCTGACGGGGAACTGGTCCGCCTTCACCGGCACCCTGAACGTCACAACCGACGCCGACGGCGGCGACCTGCGTCTCATGCAGTCTGCCGGTCTCCCCTCCGCCCTCGTCAATGTCGCCGCGTCGACCTATACCTATTACAACAACACCCTGACGGCGAATTTGACCTACCCCCTTGGCGCCCTCGCCGGTTCCGGCACCCTCGCCGGTTGCATCACCGCCGGTCGCACCCTGACCTGGCAGATCGGCGCGCGCGGCACCGACACCACGTTCTCCGGCATCCTGACCAACGGCACCGGCATCAGCGCCCTCAATAAAGTCGGCACAGGCACACTGACTCTCAGTGGTGCCTCCACTTACACCGGTGCCTCCACCGTTTCCGCCGGTAAACTCATGCTCTCCGGCGGCTCGCTGACTGG
>RGVP01000059.1 GCA_010027235.1 bacterium | reverse complement strand
TGCGACCTTAAGCGCGAGCACAACCTTGACCAAGTTATCTCTTGGATTGAGCAGCAGGTCCTTTTCGCCGCAAACCCCCGCTCTTGATTGGCCAAAGCAGACATGAAAGGGCCGGGGCAAGCTACTCTTCTACAATGGCGTTCGCCTACTCTCGTAGTTAAATAGTCGTTCGTTCCCAATGGCCATTTTCCATGGACAACTCGCGCTCCACGCCACCGCTCGGCCCGATGACGGTGTTACCACGCTGTCTGCGCAATCTGTCCGGGCGCCTTTTCATTTGAGTAAGCCTTATTGGGATGCCGATACCCGAACTTTGCTTGTTCAAGTGGTTAACCCTACTGCCGGAATTCTTTCGGGCGACCTTCTTGAATCCGCCGTGTCCGTTTATGCTGGCGCATCCGTTCTTCTTACCACCCCAAGTGCCACCCGAGTTTTTCGAATGCGCTCCGAAGCCCCTCCGGCCTCGTCCTTTCAGTGCTTTAAGGTCGCGCCTGGCGGCTGGCTGGAGGTTCTTCCGGAACCTCTCGTTCCCCATCGGGGGTCTCGTTTTCAGCAACGCACCGTGCTTGATGTAGCTTCCGGCGGCGGTGTTTTTTATGCGGACTTGCTCTTTCCTGGTCGCATTGCCCATGGCGAAGCTTGGGCCTGGGAACGTCTTGTGCTCGAGCTTGAGGTGCGTTCCGGTCCTGAACTCTTTCTCCGCGAGCGACTCGACCAATCGGCCGACCACCTGCGCAGTCTTGCCGCTTTAGCCGGAGCAGGGGAGGGGGCCTCATTCGGCAATGCCGTTTTCATTGCCCCCGAATCAGTTGTTGATACCGCTCCAACTTGGAGGGCGCAACTGCACGCGCTTCAAGCCGGCGGCGTATGGATCGGCGCCAGTCAATTACGTGGCGGTGCGGGTTGGAGCATCAAATTCGTCGCTCCTGATGGTATCCGCCTTCGCCAGACGCTCGCTGCAATCCGGCGCATTCTTGCATCGTCGGCACCTCATTTGGCCTGCGATGCTCGTAAATTGTAGTTTTAGCGGGCCTTTGCCCGAACCGAACTCAGATACGGTCTTTTTTTTCCTGCCGGCGTGAGCGTAGCACCAAAACGGTCAAGACTAGCACACCCAGTAATGGGATTAAGTGGTCGGGATTGGTCACTATATGGTGAAACCAGGCACTGAAATCCCAGGTGAGATCGTGGCCGCCGTCGTGGCCCGGGTGCGCCCGCGCCGTCGAGGCGAAGAAAAGGGTTAAAACTAGCGACGCCAGGGGACCTTTTGAGCGAAATTGTTTCATGGGATGGGTCATCTTATACCAAGCACATAACAGGCCATGTGTGCGACCGTTTTTTTCTAGCTCTGCCCCTGCTTGGTGCGCGGTTTGCTATGAATGCATTTACTAACACTCCATGCACCGCCCCATCAGTTTCGACCTGAAAAGCCTCTGTTTGGCCTACGCGGAAGGGACTTTAACCCCTTTCGAAGTAGTCACCGAAGCGCAACGCCGCATCCATCAGCGCGGAGACGACCACGTGTGAATCACCCTTCGTCCCCTGCCTATCTGTGACCTAGGTCTCCGGTTCTTACCAACCCGCCTGTAACCACTTAATCCTGTGATTGTGCTAAGTGCTCGGTCCCTTTGCGACCAATCTTCCCCAGTCGATTGCTAGCAAACCGGCTTTCCTTTAGTTGAAGCAACAAGTGCTTAATGGATTATTGCTTCCCGCTAACGAAATGCAGCTATCTGCTTAAGGATAGCAGCAAACACGATAGTGGAAGTTACTTTTACTAAGCGGAAAGCTGCTACCACGATGAAGAAAGCTGCTTTCCTTATCGTGAAAGTTACTTCCCGCTAAAGGTTAGTAATTTTCGAAAAAGAGATGCCGCTCCCTCGGTGAGGATCGCAGAACTCCGGAATGTAAAATCTTTCAGATCGCCTTTAGCGCGTTTCCGGAACCTATCGCCGGATGGTGTCTCTCGCGGCTATTAAAAATCAGCACATTGAGCTGTTTTCAGGAGTTGGATAACGGCCGAGACGTATCGCCCGTATAGAGCCGTCATTACAAAGTAATCAGAACGACCGGTGCTCTTCTCGATTTCAACCGCATCACTAAATAGGGACGTTCCAACGATACGTCCTAACGTAACAGTGGTATTGCGCCGGTCACCGATAAAGAGCAGTCGTTTGGATGTGCTGTGCAGAACTCCTTCCGCCAATAAGGTGAGTTGTTCATTGCGCAGCGGAGTCAGCTGGCCAAGGCGGAACCTCACACCGCGAATTCCTGTCGGGAGACTCAACGAGAGCCCGGCATAGCCGGATGTTTTTACACGAATCTGGCTCCAGCCAGAGGGCATTGAAAGGTAGAGTTTTTCCCCCTTCTCTAGCATCAGTTCGGCAGAAGATGACGGAACCAGAGGATTCTCCTTCTTTACTTCCATCAGGTAAATGTGCCGGCATATTTTCAACAATGGGTCTTGCTCAATTTTGAGGTCCAGCTTGTGACTCAAAGCTCGGAGAAAATCTAGGTCATCGTCGGTAACGTAGGCAGTTTGGTATATTCGCGCTTTGAAAGGAATTATTGCCTCTTCGAATTCCTTTAGACGAAGTTTTGTGATTTCCTCTGCTTCTAGGTCCAAACGTAATGCTGTTTTGGAAAGGGTATTGTGGTCAGCTTTGCTATACTCTCCGTCCTCTACTAGACGCTTCAATTCACTTTTAAGAAGCTTGCGTCGCGAAAACTTAAAGAAAGGAATCTTTTCCGGGAGTGTATTTACCGCAGGTTCGCTTGGCGTGGCGTAAAGCGCCTTGGCACAATGAGGACACGTAATTTTCTGACCCAAAGTAGGTTCTGCCATCGATATGGTTCCCGAGCAAAAAGGGCAGGTGTAGGCCAGTTCATTCATTGGTATATTTGGCCGAATATTATAGCATTTGGTGTGTTGTGGAGGTATAGTTATAAACTGGAAACGTTTGCTCCAGCCCGATGATAGCTACGGATCTGGTTATTCCACTCCTATTTTTTAGCTTCCCTTCAGCTTAATTAGTTTCAGTGCCTGAATTACGGCGTTGTTTGGGGATCTGTTCCGCCTGTCTTGGCCTTTCTTACTAATTCCGCCACGCGTATGACCATAAACATGACCAACGCGACTAAGAAAAACACTAATAATACCCACGCTAGCCCTTGTAGGGACTCTATTACTGTTCGGTAAACTTCCAGCACCCACCGTTCCGTCGTCAAAGCCAGCACGTTGCCTTCATTCTTTACATCCCTTGGATTGAGGTAGGCCTGTATCTGATTGATTCTCACCCCCGAGGATATGCCTACTACATACAGCGAAAACTTGAGATAGGTCAGCCAGGAGTGGTGGATCGGATCTTGGATGATGCGTTTTAAAATGACGTCGGCCGGTTTTGTGAATATACGAGCAGTCATTCCGGATACGCAGATAGACAGTATAAATGTGACTAATAGTAGTGTATAGAACATGATTTAAATTTGTGCCTGCCGTCTTAGATGAGCCGAACGGATGCTTGGCGCGGAGCCTGCGCAGCAGGATCCGTGACAAGCATCCGTGTTGGCTCTAGCGCCTTGTTCGGCTCAGCGATTTTCATACTTTTTTGGCGTTCTTCTATTCTGTAAAGGCGTTTTTTGGGGTTTGTCTTTAGGCGGTCAAAATAAGACCTTAATTTACTTACTGGGATCGTGTCCAAGTATTGAGGTGGCAGGCTGGGGTCCCTTATTCGTCGGTTTGGCTAATGAGTGTTCGTTGGATTTATGGTCGAAGGGGGGGGGGCCGCTTTTTTTGGTTTACCGCTAATGCCTTGGCAGTTGGTTGCAGAAGCCCTATTCTTGTTTATACGCTTTTAATAGTTTTTTATAATGCAAGCGTTTTACCCGAGGCCCATCCGTGGATCGTGGCTCCGGTGGTTATGAGTTTACGGTTCGGGTGCCTTTCTTCGTAACCTAAACGTTGTTTTCCCAAGGTTGCCGTAACGATTGCAACGGCGTGAATCGCTCTCTGTGCCCATGACTCCGGCTGCCCTCGCCTCTGCCCCGCAACCCAATCCTCTCGCTCCCGGCCTTCCGCCCGCTGCCCCGCTGGCCCGCCCTGACACCGCGCGCAAGGGTCCGATGGATGCGATCTCCGCCGCCATCGCCCGCTGGATCTTCACCGGCGTCCACGGCAACTGCTTGGTTTACAACACTTGCTGGGAGGATCCCCGCCTCGACCGCGAAGTCATGCGGCTGACGGCCGACGATGATTTGGTGATGATCACCTCCGCGGGCTGCAACGCCCTCGACTATGCCCTCGACGGCCCGCGCAGCATCCATGCGGTGGATATGAACTTCCGCCAGAACGCGCTGCTCGAGCTCAAGCTCGCCGGCATCCGCCGCCTCGATTTCGAGCCGTTTTTTGAGATTTTCGGTCATGGCGGGCATCGGGAGTTTTCCTCTTGGTATCGCCGCCATCTGCGCGCCGATCTCTCCGAATCCGCCCGCGCTTACTGGGACGACCGCCAAAACTACTTTGCCCGCTCCAGTCCCGGGGATTCCTTCTATCATCGCGGCACTACCGGTCACTTTGGGCGCATTCTTACCGGCTACTTCCGCCTCGCTGGGTTCTACGATGATGCCAAGCGCCTTTTCCACGTCTCCTCGCTCGCCGAGCAGAAGGAGATTTATGAGCGCTCGATCAAACCCCGCTTTTTCCGTGGCTCCCTCAAGCGCTTGCTGGAGACCGACCTTGCCCTGAGCGCCCTCGGCATCCCCAAGGCCCAGCGCGATCACTTGGAGAAAACCTGCGGCATGGGCATGGCCGATTTCATGGAGGATTGCGTCGAGGCGGTTTTCACCCGCCTGCCTGCCCACGAGAACTACTTCTGGCACCTCTACCTCTACGGTCGTTACAGCCGCGAGTGTTGCCCGAACTACCTGCGTCCCGAGCATTTTGCCCGCCTCAAAGCCGGCCTCGTCGATCGCATCCACGTGCACACCATCGACGTCGCCTCGTTCCTGCGCGGCTACGATGGCACCCTCTCGCGTTTTGTCCTGCTCGACCACATGGACTGGCTCAGCCACGAGCACCCCGAGCTACTCGCCGCCGAGTGGCAGGCCATCGTGGATCGTGCCCGCCCGGGCGCCCGCCTGCTCTGGCGCAGCGGCGGCTTCGAGGTGGATTTCGTCGATCCGCTCGTCGTCCAGCGTGGCGGCCAGTCCGTGCGGATGGGAGATATCCTCCGCTACGATACCGCTACTGCGGCCGCTTGCCACGCGCGCGACCGCGTCCACACCTACGGCAGTTTCTACATCGCCGACCTCGTCGGATGATGCCGGCAGCCCCCGCTCAGCCGCGCCTGCTCTGGGGCGCCGAGGCCCTCGCTGCCTGCACGGAGAGCGCCACGGAAAACGCCGCTTACTGGCGCGCCCTGCTCGCCGACGGCCCGACTGCGCTCGTGGCCAACTACCACGTGCGCGCCGGCCTGATCGCCTATGAGGGCCGCGTCTGGCCCGTCACCCTCGGCGACCGGCCCCGCGCCGAGGCTTACCCGGCCTCGCTGCACAGCCACTATGTGGGCTACCCCCGCGCCGAGCTCGACCTCGTGCCGTCGCCGGCGCTTCGCCGCGCCGCCCGCGCCGGGTTCACCCTCTTTGACGGTCTCGCCCGGCTCGCCCGCGTCGATCGCACCGTGCAATGGAGCAGCTGGCTCCTCTCCACCAACCTCCATGGCCCCGGTCTCGCCCCCGCCGCCCCCGAGATCACGGCCGAGCTCGTGCGCCAGCACCCCGGCCACGCCATATTGGTGCGCAACCTCCATCCCTACCTCGACCCGCATCTGCCGGATCGCTTTGCCGCCGCCGGCTACGACCTCTTCACCGCCCGCCAGATCTACCTCTTCGACGGCCGCCGCCCTGAGTTCCTCACCCGCTACAACGTCAAAACTGACCTCAAGACTCTCGCCCGCCAGACCACCCACCGCCTCTTCCTGGCGGACGACTTCACCGAGGACGACGCACCCCGCATCGCCGAGCTCTACCGCCTCCTCTACCTCGACAAACACTCCCCGCTCAACCCCGCCTACACCGTCGAGTTTGTCCGCCGCGCCCTGCGCGAGCGCTGGCTGGACTTTCGTGGCCTGCGCCATGTCTCCGGCCGGCTCGATGGCGTCTGCGGCTGCTTCGTCGCCGATGGCGTCGCCACCACGCCCTTCTTTGGCCACGATACCACCCAGCCGCCTACGCTCGGGCTCTACCGTTTACTCGTCGCCCGCCTGCTTCAGGAAACCGCCGCCGCCGGCCGCGTGCTCAACTACAGTTCAGGGGCCGGCGCCTTTAAGCGTCACCGCGGGGCTATTCCGGTGATCGAATTCAACGCCCTCTACACTCGCCACCTTCCCCCGGTCCGAAAAAGAGGGCGTGTAACCGCCAGCGCCCGGTCCTAAGGAGCAGGGAACTTTACTTTGTTGGTAAAGTAAGTCAGGTCTATCCCATGCCGCTTTGCGCTCCGTTGCCTGTCGATCTTTCCACCGCCACCGCCGAGGAGCGGATTTGCTGGGCGGTTAAGGAGTTCGGCGATGGGCTCATCCTCTCTACCAGCTTCGGTATCCAATCCGCCGTGATGCTGCATCTCGCGACTCAGGTGGCGCCGGGTCTGCCCGTGGTGTTCATAGACACCGGTTACCATTTTCCCGAGACCTACCGCTTTGCCGCCGAGTTGACCGCCCGCCTGAAACTAAACCTGCACACTTATAATCCCCTCGTCACCGCCGCCCGTCAGGAAGCCCTCCATGGCAAACGTTGGCAGCAGGGGCTGGAGGGGCTGAAGGCCTACAATTTTGATAACAAGGTCGAGCCCATGGAGCGTGCGGTGCGCGATCTCGGCGCCACCGCTTGGCTCGCCGGCCTGCGCCGCGCTCAAGCTTCGACCCGCGAGGGCTTGGGCATCGTCCAGACCCAGAACAAGATCACGAAAATCCATCCCATCCTCGATTGGGATAACCGGGCGGTGCATCGCTACCTCACCGCCCACGATCTGCCTTACCATCCGCTTTGGGAACAGGGTTACGTCTCGGTCGGTGACTGGCACAGCAGTGCCCCGCTTCAGCCCGGGCAGTCCGAAGAGGAAACCCGTTTCGGCGGCCTGAAACGCGAGTGCGGCCTACACGAACTAAGCGGGCGCGGGGATTTCTCGATCTAGGGGCGAGTCTTAAAATAAACTTGCCGGGCGTCGCTCAAGAAACTGGCCCAACCCTGTGATATCGCGGCGAAAATCTGCCGCGCTTGTTTCTCTGGGCTGAGCGTTGGCCCACTTATCCGCACGAGCCAAGCGCCTTGGGAAAAGGTCTAAAGACCTTGTTTTTTTAACCCTTAACTGCGCCGCTGGTCAGGCCGGCGATGAACTCCTTTTGCAGCAGGAGAAAGAGTGCCAGCACCGGGGCGATCGAGATCAGCGTGCCGGACATGATCAGCCCGTAGTCGGTCCCATACAGTCCGCGCAACTGGTTGATCGCCACGGAGAGCGGGAAGGAGCTCGGGTCCTGCAACACGATCTGCGGGCCGATGAAGTTGTTCCAGGTTCCGAGGAAGGTGATCATCAGGTAGGCCCCGATCATCGGCCGCACTAGCGGCAGCACGATGGTAAAAAAGATGCGGAACTCCCCCGCGCCGTCGATGCGGGCGCTCTCAATCAGAGTCGCTGGGACTGCGTTAACCATCGCTTGGCGGAAGAGAAAAACCCCGAAGGCCGGCGTCAGCCCGGGGAGGACCAGACCCGCAAAGCTATTCAATAAACCCAAGTCGTAGAGTAATTTATAACCTGGGGCCATCAGCAGCGAACCCGGCACGACCAACGCAGCCAAGACAAGTGACATGACCAGCCCGCGGCCGGCGAAGCGGAATTTAGCCAGCGCATAACCGGCGAGGGAGCAGCAGAAGGTCGCGAGCAGGGCGGAGGTCGCGGAAAGGAAAACAGAGTTGGTCAACGCCACCCCGATCCCGAGTTCGCGAAACAAACGCACGAAGTTGACTAGCGTGAGCTGCCCCCAAGCTACTCCGAGAAAACCGTCCCCGAGGGGTAGGAAGTTCGAGGTGAAGATGTCGGCATTGGTTTTGAACGCCGCGCACACCAGCCAGGCGAAGGGAACCAGGGTAAAGACGCCCGCCGCCGTGAGGGCGATGTAGATTGGAACGAGCAGGAGTTTCTGGCGTTGGGCGTTGGAGAGGGCCATGGGGCGTAGGGGTGTAGCTGCGGCGCAGATGTTTAACTCTCTTCTTGGCGTTTGTTGAACCACCGCTGGCCCAGGGCAAAGGAGCCCATAAGCAGGGCGAGCACCCAGCCGACGGCGCTCGCGTAGCCCAGGTCACCGGTGACGAAGCCATTGTCGTAGAGATACATCACGATGGTGAGCCCGCGGTTGTCCGGTCCCGCGCCGGTGAGAAGAATGTAGGGCAGTTCAAACAGTTGAAGCGAACCCAGGAGCGACATGAGCACCACGAAGGTCGCGACCGGCAGGATCTCCGGCAAAACGATGTGGCGGAAACGGTGCCAAGGGCCGGCACCATCGAGCGCGGCCGCCTCCATGAGTTCTTCGGGCACGCCCTGCAAGGCCGCGAGGAAGTATACCATGTTGAAGCCCGCATAGAGCCAGAGCGCGGCGAGGATAAGCGCCGGCATGACGTAGATCTGGAGCCAGGGAAACTCCGGGTCGAAGGCAGGAAAAAAATCATGCAAAACGCTGTTAACTAAGCCGGTGCGCGGCGCAAAAATCAGGGAAAAGAGCAGGCCCACGAAAACCAGCCCCACCAGTGAGGGCGCGAAGAAAACCAGTCGGAAAACGGTTCGTCCGCGCAACCCCGGTCGATTTAGCAAAAGAGCCAGCCCGAGTGAGACCGGGAGTTGTAAAAAGATCGAGCCTGCCGCGAACCAAGCGGTGTTGCTCACGGCCTTCCAGAACAGAGGATCATGCAACAGGAAGGAGAAGTTGGCGAAGCCTACCCAAGCGGTGCTTTTGGGGCCAAAAGTCTGCTGGCAGGCCAAGACCACTGATTGAATCAAGGGCCAGACTAAGAACACGCCGAAGGTGAGCAAAAATGGCGCGAGGAACACCCAAGGCACCCACACTGGTTCGGCCCGGTAACGACGGACAACAACGGTGGTAGTGGACGCAGAGTTGACAGCGGGGACGGGCATGAACGGGGTAATAGAAAGCAGTTAAAGCGGGCTTCAGCGGGCGGGGGCCTCAGGGTGAAGGAAAACGTTACGGTTGATCATCTTTTCCACGCGACTTTGGGCCTCGGCCAAGCGTTCGCGGGCCTTGGGCAAGAGCACTGCTGGATCGGCGATATTTTCCCGGGAAGCGCGGTCGGCCAGTTCGATCAGCACTTCGTTGACGCGCAGAAGCGCTGGCAGGTTGTAGGGTGAAGCCGGTCGGGTGGGGACGTTCCCAGCCTGTGAAATGTAAAGCTGACCACTGGGCTGGCCCCCAAAAAAGGGATCGGGCGCGGAAAACACCGGGTGGGTCCAAGAACTCTTGAAGGGTGGGATGATGGTCGTGCGCAGGAAAAACGCCGCATGCACCTCGGGATCAAGGTAGAGGCGCTTAACCAGGGCCCATGAGGACTCTATGTTTTTACTGGTCTTGGAGATACCCAACATGGTGCCACCCACCACGCTGGTGCGGCGGCCGCCTTTTTCCCAAGCCGGCAGGGGCATGAGGCGGAGTTTTCCGGCGAGCTCAGGCATATCGAGTTTCCAGACCCCCGCCAGCCAGTCGGGCATGAGGGCGGCGACCACCACGCCGCGTAGGCGCAGGGTGTTGCCGGTGGCGGTGAAATCCGGTGCGTCCACCGCGATGCGGCGTGGACCACCGCACCAAGTGGCCAAATTCGCGAGGACGAAGGCATTACGCTCGGTCGCGATGGCTACGTGCTCATCAGCGTCAAATAGCCCGCCACCGGCCTGAAGCAGAAGCAATTCCATCAAATCACGGTTGTTCGGCCAAAAATTCAGCAGATAGCGGTCTGGGCGGCCATCACCGTCGCCATCGGCCATGAGTGGCTGCATTGTAGCGAAAAATTCCGCCCAAGTCTCGACTTTCGAGAGATCGATGCCGGCCGCTTCAACCAAGTCGGCGCGGTAAACAAGCATGACCGGATGCACGTCGTGCGGGAGTCCGAAGATGCGCCCACGCGAGGTCCAAGGGGCGAAGGAAGGGCCGTTAATCTTATCCATCAACCCCTCCGCCTTCAACCGATCGGTCAGATCTACAAACCCCACATCCTCGAGCGGACCGGTGAAGGCGCGGCAAGCCATGGAGCGCTCCGTCTCCACCAAATCAGCGACTGGCGTGCCCGACATAAACCCTGATAACATGCGCCGTTCGAGGGCGGGCCCATCGATTAGCAAGCTCTCAACCTGCGTCGCCGGCGTGGGTTGTTCCGCGTTCCAGCGCTCAAAAATCGGCGCATAAGCCGGCACGTGACCCTTGGCGAAAAGCCAGTGGCTCATGCCGGTCGCACGCGCTCTGGAGCGCCCGGCGATCAACCCGGCAGCGCCGAGCGCGAGCGCGAGCAGCACCCAGACGGCCGGCGTGGTGACGGCGAAAAACGCGCGCAGGCGGGGTAGGACGGACATGCGGGGTAGAGAGGGGCTGAAAATACCCGCGATCTGCAAGCAGACACGAACGGGCAGGTCGCGTTACCGCAGCGGACGGGGAGGGTATCCAGACCAAGACTTTACCGTTTGCCGGCGGCAAGCGATTTCATGAAATTGCATTATAATGCATTACTGCGCTCCAAGGCGGAGGTGGGTATCGCGCCCAATCCGTGTTCTGGCTCAACGCACGGTGCGCAGCTGGATGCTGTCGACTAGGCGGTCGTGGGTTAGGATATCGGTCGCGACGATCAACTTGTCGCCTAGGCGTAACCGGCCAGAACGAACGAGGAGCGTGATGGCGTTTTCAATCGTGTCGTTAGGGTCGGAACCGAGCGAGAGCTGGACCGGTTCCACCGCGCGCAGCAGGCGCATCTGGCGCAGGGTTTCGACAGAATTGGTCATGGCAAAGATCGGCGCGTGCACCGGTCGCATCGCCGCCAGACCTGCCGCCATGAAACCTCGGCGGGTAAAGGTGAGCAGGGCCGAGCCCGGTATCTGATCGGCGAGGTGAACGGCGGCGGAGAGGAGGTTGAACTTATCGCCCCGGAGATAAGCTGGAGCCGGCATCGGCGCGGTGTCCTCCCACTCGACGCGGCGCGCGACCTTTTCGAGGATAGCGACACAATCCAAAGGGTATTTTCCCACGGTGGTCTCGCCTGAGAGCATTACGCAGTCAGTATGCTCGTGGACAGCATTGGCGACGTCGGTGATCTCGGCCCGGGTCGGCATGGGCTGGGTGATCATCGACTCCAGCATGTGGGTGGCGATGATGACGGCCTTACCATGGTCGAGGCAGCAAGTGACGGCGCGGCGTTGAATGGAGGGCAGTTCCTCGAAGGGACACTCGATACCGAGGTCGCCCCGCGCCACCATCAGGGCGTCGGTCGCGCGCACGATCTCGTCGAGGTTGGCGATGGCCGACTGGTCCTCGATTTTGGCGATGATGCGGGCGGAGGAATTCTGCGAACGAAGAAACTCGCGCAGAGTCTCGATATCCGCCGCCTCGCGCACGAACGAAAGGGCGATGAAATCGATGCCTTCGGCGATGCCTACGAGGCTATCGGCGCGGTCTTTTTCGGTAAAGGCCGGCAGGTTAACCTTCACGCCGGGCAAGTTGATATGGCGGCGGGACTTTAGCTCCCCCGCAGTCAGCACACGACAGCGGATATGGGCATCCTGTTTTTCCAATACCTCGAGGCGGATTAGGCCGTTATCGACCAGCACGGTATCGCCTATTTTGATGTCGTTCACTAGGTCTAGGTAGTTGACGTTGACCGACCTCACCTCCTCTGCGCCATCGCGCTCCACCCCGGGGCGGACCGTGAAATCGAAAATCTGCCCCGCCGCCAGCACGATGGGGTGGTCAACGTCGCCGGTGCGGATTTCCGGCCCCTTGATGTCCATCATGATGGCGATCTCTCGGCCGACCCTGGCCGAGACCGCGCGGATGCGGCGGATGACCATGCGGCACCACTCATGGTTGGCGTGAGCCATATTGAGGCGAGCCACGTCCGCACCGGCACAGATCAGTTTCTCTAACATTTCCTCTGACTCCGTGGCCGGACCGAGAGTGAAAATAATCTTGGTGCGGCGAAATCCGGAAAAAGAAGAAGGCGTGCTGGTAGTCATAATCAATTGTCAGCAAAGCCCGAGCCACCGTTGGAGCCAGCCCGGACTGGTCCCGCATTTGGTTATATTTTTTTAACTGGTTGGGGCTTTTATCATGCGGACAAGGTCGAGATTTTTTCGCGCTGCCCTGGTCACCATTCCCAAGCGGCAGTGCTCCCGCCGGGCGCGACGATTTCGAAGCCGCACGCTGCTCCTAGCCTTGTGCGCAGCGCCGCCAGTTCGTGTTCCACTGCCTCGAGACTGTTACAATCCCGACTGAGGTGGGTGAGGAAAACCCGCCGCCAACCGGCCTGCGCCGTGGCCTCCAGTAGTTCGCGCGTGGCCGCGTTGGAAAGATGACCGTGCCGGCCCGCGATGCGCTGCTTGGTGCTCCAAGGGCGGCGGTGGTCGGCCTCGAGGAGCTTGGGGCAGTGGTTGCTCTCCACCGCCACGACGTCGCAGGCCCGGAGGTGGGCGTAGACCGCCGTCGGCACGTGCCCGAGATCAGTCAACCAAGCCAGCGAACGACGTGGCGAAAATAAATCCTGCTGGTCACCATGCGCGAAACAAAAACCCACCGGCTCCTGCGCGTCGTGCGGCACTGCGAAGCTCGTCACCTCGAGGTCGCGCACGCGGAAGGTTGTGCCGGTCTCGAAGAGGCGCCAAGTCGCCTCGCGCCCGCCTTTTTGGCAGACCGCGCGTGCCGTGGCGGCATTAGCGTAAATCTCGGTGCGAGGATGTTTTTTAAAACCCTCGATTCCTGCCGCATGGTCGCCGTGCTCGTGGGTCAGGAAAACTGCGTCGATGTCCTCCATCCGCGTGCCCGCGTCGCGCAGCAATTCTCGCAAGCGCCGACACGAAAAACCCGCGTCGATAAGCACGCGCGCCCCCTCCGTCTGGAGCAAGGCGCAGTTGCCCGCGCTACCGCTGCCAAGGATTTGAAGACGCATCGCCATGGATGCGCATGGCCTAGCCCCCGCCCCCCCGGTCGCCAGCTCAAAAACGTCCCGCCCGTTGACCGCGCCACGCTTTGCTGCTCGGTTGTCTTCTTTCCATGACCAAGCCCGCTTCCAAATCCCATCGCGCCCGCCCCGTGGTTCGCGCCTTGCGCGGCACGGTTTTCATCACCCGGCAGGTGCATTTTAACTCCGCCCACCGCCTCTATAACCCCACCAAGAGCAAAGCATGGAACGAGGAGAAATACGGCCTTTGCAGCAACCCCCGCTGGCACGGCCACAACTACGTGTTGGAGGTGACGCTCGCCGGTGAACCCGATCCCGAGACCGGTTACACCATGGACATGGGCGCCCTGAAGGCTATTCTTGAGGAGCAGATCCTCAAACCCTGCGATCATCGTAACCTGAATGAGGAGGTGCCCTTTCTCGCCGGCATCATCCCTTCCACTGAAAATCTCGTGATCGCCTTCTGGGAGCGCTTGGAACCGCATATCGCCACCGGTCGCCTTTATAGTGTAAAGCTCTACGAAACCCCGCGCAATTTTGCTGAATACCGCGGCCCAACTCCGACCTTCTGAAAATCCACCAACTCCTCGCCAGCTAACCCCGCCCGCGCCGGGGCTACGGTTATCGTCCCAACCGCCTGGCCGCCCGCTCTCAAAACTCAAAAACGACATGCCCGCCCAACCCGTTCGCCGCCCCCGCTCCGCCGCCGGCCCAACCCCTGCGCCAGCCTCAACGTCGCCCAAGACTATGTATCTTCACCGCGTGGCCGGCGGCCCTGCCCCGCGCGTCGTTCGAGCTTATGACGCCAAGTTCGTCGTTACCCCTGCCTACCGCGAGAGCTTGCCCGATATGATGGAAGCGGTCGATGCCATCCCCGGCGCGCCCGTAGCCATCCAGCAGGTCGGCGTGTCGGGCTTCAAACTGCCTCTCCGGCACCCTGCTCGGGGCCGCCGCGCCGCCCACACCCTAGAGACCACCGTCACTGGCACCGTCTCCCTCGCGGCCCACTTAAAGGGGATCAACATGAGTCGTCTCGTGCGGTCCTTCTACGACTACGCCTCGGAGCCCGCCTCACCTGATTTCGTCGCAAGGTTACTCGAAGTCTACCGCCGCGAGGTCGGCGCCCTCGCCGCCCGCCTGCGCCTCGATTTTTCCTACCCCATATCTCAACGTTCTCTGCGCAGCGGCCTTGTCGGCTGGCAGTATTATCCCGCTGCCTACCTCGGTCGCATCGACGAAATCGGCCGAGTGCGCCGCTTCATCGAACTGGATTTTACCTACTCCTCTGCCTGCCCCTGCAGCGCCGAACTGGCTGAACACGCCCGTGACTTGCGCGGCGTTTACGGTATCCCCCACAACCAGCGCTCGAAGGCCCGTATCCTCGTCGAGCTCGCCCCCAAGGCCCGGCTGCACATCGAGGAACTGCATGCCCTCGTGCTGCGCGCCCTGGTGACCGAGACACAGGTAATGGTGAAGCGCGAGGATGAGCAGGCCTTCGCCGAGCTCAACGGCGCCCATATCAAGTTCGTTGAGGACGCCGCCCGCCTAGTCTACGCCGAGTTGGCCGAGGATAAGCGCATCGTCGATTTCCAAGTCGCGTGCTCCCACCTTGAATCCCTGCACTCCCATGACGCCGTCAGCGTGATCGTGAAAGGCGTGCCCGGGGGCCTCGCAGCCGATTTCGACGCCTTCCGGAGCCTCGTGTGCTGAGACCCGCCTACCGCCTAGCCGCCACCAGCGCGCTGGGCGGCACGCCGTGCACCGCGCGAAAACTACGCGAGAAGTGGAACGGGTCATCCATCCCCACACTTGCTGCCGCCTCCTGCACCCGCCCCCCCTTTTCCATCAGGTAAGCCGCTGCTAGCGCCATTTTCCGCCGCCGGAGATACTGGTGCGGACTCACCCCGAGAAAGCGCCGGAA
>RGVP01000058.1 GCA_010027235.1 bacterium | reverse complement strand
GAGAAAATCATGGTGCCGACGACGTCGCTTGGCAGCAGATCGGGGGTGAACTGGATGCGTTCGCACTGGACGCCTAGGGCGGTGCCGAGGGACTTGACCAAGAGGGTTTTGGCGAGGCCGGGCATGCCCTCGAGGAGGACGTGGCCATTGGCGAGCAGGGCGATCAGGAGGCGTTCGATGACGGCGTCCTGGCCGATGACGGCCTTGGCGACTTCGGCGCGGATTTTTTCAGACCAGAGAGGACCGGTAGGCATGGGAGCGAAGGGGAAGGAGAAGAGAGGGGGGATTTGGGACTCGCGGGAAAGGCGAAGGTTGCGTTGGGTTACGAAAATTGGCGCACCATGGATTTACCATCCCAAATCCGCGAGCGGTTGGATGCAGTCGGCGTGCTTCCCGGCGACGTCACGGAGGTGTTTATCCGAGGGGCGGGGGCGGGTGGGCAGAAGATTAACAAGACTTCCTCTACGGTGGTGTTGCGGCACGGACCGACGGGGCTGGAGGTGCGTTGCCAAGAGGAGCGCAGTCAGGCGGCGAATCGAGCGCGGGCTTGGGTGCGGTTTTGCGAAAAGCTGGAGGAGCGGCTCCGGGCGGCGGAGGCGGAGCGAAAGGCGGCGGTGGCAAAAATGCGCAAGCTCATGCGCAAGCGCAGCCCGCGGCAGAAGGCTATCCTGGTGGCGGCAAAGCGTCATCGGGCGGAGACCCTGGCCGCCCGGCTTGCTAAAGAGTAGGGTGCGATCAGGCCAGAACGGGGTTGGTAATTTTTTCTCGGAGGTCTTTTAAGGTAAAGGGCTTGGCTATGAAATCAGTCTTGGGTTCAGCCAGCAGGTCTTCGGCATCCATTTCGGAGTAGCCGCTCATGAAGAGCACGGACAGCTCGGGGCGCTCGGCGCGGAGGACGGCGAAAACTTCGCGGCCGGTGAGGCCCGGCATAGTGAGATCGAGCAGGACGAGGCTGGGGCGGGTGGGGTATTGGCGGAACAGGTCCACTCCCGCGATTCCGTCGATGGCGGTGTCGACGGTGCAGCCCAGGGCTTCGAGCATTAGGCGGGTGGTTTCGCGCACGGTGGGTTCGTCCTCAATGAGGAGGATCCTATGTTTGCACGAGGTGGTGGCTGGGGCTGTCATGGTCGGCGCGGGTGCGGGGGTGGACGAGGCGGGCAAGTAGAGGAAAAAGGAGGTGCCGGCTCCGAGTTGGCTGACTACGCGGACGGCGCCTTGGTGGCCGCGGATGATACCCAACAAAGCGGCGAGGCCGAGGCCCCGACCGGTGAATTTGGTGGTGAAGAAGGGTTCAAAAATTTTCTCGAGGGTTTCGGCGGCCATACCGCTACCGTTGTCGGTTACTACGAGGCAAACATAGGGGCCGGCGGGGTAGGTAGGCTGATGGACGCAGGAGACGAAGAGGCTGGCGTCAGCCTGGATGAGGCAGGTGCTTATGCTAATCTGGCCGCCGGTCGGGGGCAACGCTTCGGCGGCGTTTATGATCAGATTCATCAGGATCTGCCGGATCTGAGTGGGGTCGGCGAGAATACTCGGCAGCCCTGGGGCGAGGTTCAGGTTGAGGCGGGCGGATTTCGGCAGCGAAACTTCAAAGAGAGGCAGGGTCTCGCGAACCAGGGCGCTAACATCGACCGGGCCGGTGCTCAAGCGGTGGCGGCCGGCGTAAGCGAGCATTTGCTGGCAAAGTTCCCCGGCACGGCGGGCGGCGAGTTCGATTTGCTCGATCGATCGCGCGGTGCGGGAGTCGGGTATGGAGAACAGGCGGGCGAGGTTAGCATGGCCAAGGATGGCGGTAAGGATATTGTTGAAATCGTGGACGATGCCGCCGGCGAGCACGCCCAGGCTTTCAAGTTTTTGCGCTTCCTGCATTTTCCGTTCGATTTTGAAACTGCGGTTTTCGGCGGCGCGGAGTTCGGTAATCTCTTGAGCTACGCCCACGAGGGCGGAGCTGGTGCCTTCGGCGAGTTGGATGGCAAATTTCGAAGTGAGGAAAATCCGCGTCTTACCGCCCATCTGGGCGGTAAACTCCAGGCGCTGGGGGACGCGACTAGTGAGGACCTCGCGGTCGATGGCTTGCATCTCCGCCGCGACTTCCGGCGTGTGCAGGTCTTCGTCGGTGAGCCCGATTATTTTGGCTTTGCTGCGACCGTAGTAAGAGCAGAAGGTCTGGTTAACGAGGCGCAGGCGGAGGTCGCTGTCCTTCATCCAGATCGAGCAAGGGTTATGGTCGATAATGAGGTCGAGCAGGGCGCGACTATCGTTGAGCTCGGCGGTGCGGAGCGCGACTTCCGAACGGATATGGTTATTCCGGCGGATCATCAACCGGAGGTAGGCGATGCCCAGCAGGGTGGCGGCTAGGCCGAAGGCAAAGATGAGCCAGGCCCCGGCACTGGTGAAGGGCACAGGCCCCTTCTGATAGCTACGGAAGGCGGTGACCCAGTGGCGCCCGCCGAACTTGAAGCTGCGGAGTTGGGTTCTGGGGCCGTTAAAAGCATCGAAGGCCAAGGGTATGAGCGTGGGTTCAGCTCGATTCTGCAGATGGGTGTAAAGTGGCACCCAGATCCCGCTGGTCAGGTCGTAAAGGGCAAAATCCATGTCCTGCCAAGTGGATGGATCGAGGTTTTCCTCGAGGATGGTATCGAGGCGCAGGACGGCTTGAGCATACCCCGGACCGTATTGCGGCGGCGGGGTAAGCGGAGTCGAGGGCGGGCGGGCGGTGTAGGCGCTGAGAACCATGCCGGTGTAGCCTTCGGCCAACGGAATGACGGGGGTGGCCATGATGGAGCCGCTGCGGCGCGATTCCTCGGTTTCTCGCTTAGCAATTTCCTGACGGACGTTGTAGCCGTAGGCGGTCTCGTTGCCGGCGATCGGGTAGATATAGGAGATCACGCCAAGGCTTTTATCGGGCTCGAGGCTGGGCGTATCCAACGGGCTAAACTGGCCGGTGGCGCTGCGTTCCTTGAGCACGAAATCTGGACGGACGTTAGCGCGGACGCTCTCGACAAAGGCGGGGACCGAGCTGCCGGGCACCTCGGCGACCCATTGCAGGCACTCAATGCCTGGGTTGAGGTTGATCAGGGTGCGGGCGGCACCGATGAAGTCCTCGTGTTTGAAGTCTTGGTGATTGGCCGCGACCAGGCGGAGGGAAAAAACCGCGTTTTCATAAGCACGCAGGCTCTTCACCAGAACCTGATGCGCCGTATCCTGCCGGCGCTCGAGGTCATTGTGCCGGATTTCCTGCTCAACCATTTCGAACTGGAGGGCGGCGCCGAAGCTGGCGAGCAGGCCGAGGACCAGTGGCAGGATCAAGATGCGGCGATCGCGCAACCCGCGGGGAAGTTCCTGCTTTTGCCGAAGAGGAGCCATGGGGTTTAGAGGTCGATCAGGCGCCGATGGGGCGGGTTAGCAGGACGGAGCTCAGGCCGGGCAGGCGCTCGGAGAACTCGGTGGCGGCATCGGCCTGACGGAGGGCGCGCTGGACCATGCCCATCTTTGCGTCGAGGTTGTCGATCATGCTCACAAACACCGCCTCGGGGGTGGCGGCGTAGACGGCGGCGCCCCACTCGGGTTCGCCTTGGTGGCTCAGCACGATGTGTTCGAGGCGCTCGAGGCGGTCGGCGTCGAGGCGGGCTTTGATGCCGTGTTTGCGAGCGAGTTGGTAGCCGAGCACCACGTGGCCCTGTAGGATGCCGCGGCGGCTGCGGCGGGTGGCGAGGGTGCCCTCGTATTCGATGGTTTTACCGGTGTCGTGCAGAAGGATGCCGGCGAGGGCGAGATCGGGATCGACCTGGGGGTAGAGCGGCAGCAGGGCGCGGCAGGCGCGGGCCATGTGCAGGGTGTGTTCCAGCAGGCCGTGGCGGTAGGCATGGTGCATGGAGACGGCGGCGGGCGCGCGGCGGAAAACCTCCCCCACCTCGTCGAACACGCCGCGCACGGTCATGCGCAATTCATCGTGGACGATCAGATCGAAACAGGCCTGAAACTCGGCCCAAAGCTCGTTGGCGTCCTCGGGGGCGAGCTCCACGAGGGAATCGACCAGGCCGGGCTCGGCGGCGAGTTGTTCTTCGGGGACGGCGACGGCCTTCAGGATTTTCGGGGAAAAGCGGCCTTGGAAACTATCTGCCCGGCCCTCGATGCGGAGCACGGCGCTCTCCCCGGCGGTTTTCACCGGATCGAACAGCGGGCTGTCGCCGAACAAGGTGCAGGAAAAGCTGCCACCGCGGTCGCCGAGGTCGAGGGAGAGGAACGGGTTGCCGTTTGAGGCGGTTTTGATCTGTAGCTTTTTTACCACGACCACGGCGGCAAAGGGGGCGCCCGCATGCAGTTCGGGTGATTTCAGTTCGCGGACGGTGAGCAGCGGGGGCGGGGTGTCGGACATCGGGGGAAAGGGTAAAGGCGGAAGGGATGAGAATGCGGGAGGCGGGGCTCAGGAGTGGGCTTTCACCAGTCGGGTGAAGGCTTTGAAAGCGGGGTGGGCGGCGTCGTGTAGCAGGGCGTAGAATACGGTCTCGACCGGCAGCACGGTGACGCCGGCGTGGCGCAGGGCGGCGAGGCAGGCGGTGTGGTCGTCGGTCCGGCGGGCGGCGATGGCGTCGGACAGGATCGTGACTTGAAAGCCTTCGGCGAGGGCGCCGAGAGCGGATTGGTAAATGCAGAGGGGGGTCTCCAGACCGATCAGCAGGAGGTGTTCGATTTGGGCGGCACGCAGGGCGGTCGGCAGGGCTTCGGTGGCGAGGGCGGAGAAAGTATTTTTGGGGAAAACAGGTGCGCCCGGGGCGAGGCGGACGAGGGCGGGCGCGGTGGGGCCGAGCTTGGCGGGAACTTGTTCGGTGAAGAACACCGGGATCCCGAGGGTTTGGGCCGCGGCCAGAGCGAGGCTAGCGCGAGCGCGCACGGAGCGGGCGGCGGGCGCGGGCAGAGCGGCGAGCAGACTGGACTGAAGATCAACCGCGAGTAGGGCGGCGCCGGGGGCGGCCGAGGTGGGTGCGGAGGCGACAGGTCGGGCTTCAGAGGGGGATTTTTTGGTGCGAGGCATGAAAGGGAAAAGCTGGTTAGCGTTTATCGCCGAAGTAGCGACGGCGGGCTTTTACTTGCATGAAGCGTCGCTCGGGCAGGAGGTAGGCGGTGAGCATGCCGCCCATGCAGCAGGCGGTGTCGATGCCGACGGACCACTTGAGTTTAAAAATGTCCGGCCGCGGGGTGTGGCCGTAGACCACGAAGGGTGGACCGACCCAGCGTTCGGCCCAGAGCACGCCGTCCGGCGCTTCGGCGCGTTTGCGGGGGCGGCCTTCCGAGTCGATCACTTGGATGCGGGTGACGACCGCGGCGGGTTGGCGTCGCCAGGGTTCACCGGGGAGGAAGCCGCCGTGGACAAAAACGGTATTTAGCTCGGGCTCCTCATGGGTGAGCGGAAGTTGTTCCAGATAGGCCCAGTGGTGGGGTTCGAGTTGGGCGAAGGTCTGCTCGTCGTCGTCCTTGAGCAGCGAGCGGTCCTTGGTGCGGCGGTAATTCAGCAGGCGGGCCTCATGGTTGCCGAGCACACACAGCGCGTTGTGCTTCAGCGCTAGGTCGATCACGGCGGCGCTGTTGGGGCCTCGGTTGATTAAATCCCCGAGCAAGATCAACCGGTCGTCGGCGGTGAGCGCGAGACGGTCGAGGAGTTCGGCGAATTCGAGGTGACACCCGTGGATGTCGCCGATGGCGATGATGCGACCGTTCATGCTGGGATAGTGGCGAAAGTGCTAGCGTCGTCCGCCGCGGAGGGTAAATAACAAAGCCTGTTTATGGAGTTAACTTTGCAGTCCTTGTCGCCGCGCTGCCAGGTCAGTGCGCGTGAATTTACTGATGGCCAGCGTGTAGTCAGTTTTTTGGTGCGTGCGCCGGTTTCCGCTGAAACCCGCTCGGCCCGCGGGGCGGGCAAGGCCGAGCCGGCGGGAGACGGCATCCTGCGTTGCGATGTTTTGGAGACCGAGGTGGCTGGCTTCGTGGCGCCGGGACCGGTGGTCTGTCGCTGGGCGCAGGTTTATAAAACGCGGCGGGTGCAGGATAACCCCGAGCGTGCGCTCAAGTTGACGGCGGAGAGTCTTTTTCTGGCCCTAGCCGATCCGGCCAATGAGCGCACGGTGGAGAACGAGCGCCTGCTTCAAGTGCTGGCGATGATGTTGGAACGCAAACGCGTGCTGCGCCCGAAAGGGCGGATCGGCACGGGTGCGGGGGCGCGCCTGGTTTATGAACACGCCAAGGCCAGGAGCCGCCACGAGGTGGCCGCGGCGGAGCTGAGCCCCGAGTTCTTTCGTTCGATTCAAGATCAACTCGCGGCGCTGGTCGGTGGCGGAGCCAAGGCTGACGCGCCGGCGGGCGGGGCTGCGCCCGGCGGGCCGGTCACGGAGCCGGAGGGTGCTAACGGTCCGGTGTCTGCGGAGGGCGCCTGAGCGATTACCATGCGCGTTGTCATCCTGGGTTCTGGTCGCGGTTCGAATGCCGAGGCGCTCTGCATCGCTCAACGGGAAGGCCGCCTCGGCCGCGCTGAGATCGTGGCGATTTTTTCGGATCGGCCGGAAGCAGGGATTCTCGGGTTGGGGCCGCGTTTCGGGATCGAGGCCCGTCACCTCGACGCGGCGCCTTTTAAGACCAAGCTCGAAGGCGAAGGCGAGGCGCGCTACATTGCAGCGGTGCAGGCTTGTGCGCCGGACCTCGTGGTGCTGGCGGGGTTCATGCGGGTGGTGAAACCGGGTTTCCTCAAAGCCTTTGCCGGCCGCGTCATCAATCTTCACCCGAGTTTGCTGCCTAGTTTTCCCGGGCTCGACGGCATCGGGCAGGCATTTCGCCAAGGCGTGAAAATCACCGGATGCACGGTGCATGAGGTAACGCCCGAGATCGATGCGGGCCGTATCCTGGACCAGGCGGCGGTGCGTATCGAGGACCACGACACGCCGGATACGCTCGCGAGCAAGGTCCACGCCGCCGAGCACCGCTTGTTGGCGGAGGTTGTGACGCGACTCAGCCTGGCCGCGCCGCGGGCTTGAATGCTTCCGCAAAGGATCGCCGGATGGGGTGGATTCGGCCTTGTGCCGGGCGGAGATGAGGCGGACTCTCCCGGTTGTTTATCTCCATGAAAACTCAGGTCTTTGTCGACGGACAGGAAGGCACCACCGGCCTCCAGATTTTTGAGCGTCTCGCCGCGCGCGACGACCTCGAGCTTATCCAGATCGATCCGGCCCTGCGCAAGGACGCCGCGGCGCGCGCGGCTTGCCTCAACGCGGCCGATATCGCCTTCCTTTGCCTACCCGATGGCGCGGCCAACGAATCCGCCGCGATGGTGACCAACCCGCGCACCTGCATCATCGATGCCTCCACCGCCCACCGCGTGGCTGACGGCTGGACCTATGGCGTGCCCGAGCTCGGGGCGGCCTACCGCGAGGCCATTCGCGCCAGCAAACGCATCGCCAACCCCGGTTGCCACGCCACGGCCTTCGCCCTCGCGGTGCGCCCGCTGGTCCAGCGCGGCTTGCTGCCGGCGGATTTCCCGCTCAGCTGCTTTTCCCTGACCGGCTACAGCGGCGGCGGCAAAAAGATGATCGCGGACTACGAGCAAAACCCGCCCGCCACCCTCCGCAGTCCCCGGCCCTACGCCCTCGCGCTCATGCACAAGCACCTGCCCGAGATGCGCGTGCACACCGGGCTGGCGCGCGCGCCGATTTTTAACCCCATCGTCGCGGCCTTTTACCAAGGACTCGCCGTCACGGTGCCGCTGCCCCTGCACGCCCTGCCGGCCGGACCGACCGCGCAGGCGCTGCATCATGCGCTGGCCGAGACCTACGCGTCCGAGCGGTTTGTGCGCGTGCTACCCTTCGGTGACGAAGGCGTGCTCGACGGCGGCTTTTTCGACGTGCAGGCCAACAACGGCACCAACCGCTGCGACCTCGCCGTCTTCGGTCACGCCGAGCAGGCCGTTGTCATGGCGCGGCTGGACAACCTCGGCAAGGGCGCTTCAGGCGCGGCCATCCAGTGCATGAACCTCCACCTCGGCCTCGACGAAGGCCTGGGCCTCACTGTTTGAGATTTTCGGACGCCTGCGCGTTTTTCTTTTCATCCAGTCCATCGAGCAGTCGCTCGAAATCGGCCGGAACGATCCAGGTCGGCGCGGAAGAAAGTATCGTGCTGACATCAAACGCAGGTTCGTAGTCCGCCCTCGCCGAGAGCACCGCCAATCCCACCGGGACATCCGGTGCCGGCGCGGAAAAAGCCGCGCCCCGCCGCAACCACACCAGACGCGCCCCGGAGCACGCCTGACTTATCGAGCGGAGCCACTCCGAGTCATCGTCCTCCGCCAGTGCAAGGATGACGGGCGTCTCCCCCGCGCCCAAGCGCAGGCGCGCCGTCTGGCGCTCGATCAACGCTGCGGCCGCAGGTCCGTCCGGCGCGGCGCAGATGGCCACCGCCCTGCCGCGCTGCATAGCCAGCGCGGCGAGGCGGGATTGATCTTGATAAAGCCAACTCCCCTTTTTGATCATCAGGACCGCGTGTTCGCTTCGGAAGGGATGCGCCGCCGTGTAGGCGCTTTCACCACCGTCGAGGATCTCCACGTGATTATGCGTGGCGAGCTGGTAAAGCGTGAGGAAGTCCTCGCTGGAGGAAAGCACCGATTCCTCCCACCTCTCCGCAGGAGTAGAAATAGTGACCGCTTGCTTGCGCCATTCGGCCGGCCACGCGCCGCGTTCCGATGCCGCGATGGCGTCCCGGATGAAACAGAAGGCGAGCTCATTGGAATAGCGCCCGCCCGCCTTGCGGTAATAGGTGGCGCGCTCGTCCATGCTCACTATGGGACGTGTGATGACGAAGGCAGCGGGCAGACCGGCCTCCACCGCCTCCCAGTGCAGACGCGCGGCCACGGCGTTCCACGGCGAATCCTCGGGATTGAGGATCAGGGTGGGACAGTCGCCGCGTAGGATACCCGGCGCGATGTCGCGGTCTTGCGCCAGCTCCAGCGCCACCGTGCCGCACACCTTAAACACGGGCGACTGGGCCAGGTAGAGCGCCATCACGCCCCCGATCGAGTAGCCAAGCGTGAAAACCGGCGTCTCCTCCGAACCGCGCTCCGCCTTCACCCGCAGGATAGCCCGCTCCACCGCCGCGTGGTAGCCACCTGTCGGATACACATAGGAAGTGAGGAAAGGATCGTCGCCGGGGCGCCGCTTCTCCGCGCTGATCGTAACGACCGCGCAACCAAGCCGCAGCACCAGCGCGTTGGCCAACGGCGAACGCACGGTGCGGAAACGTTCGTTCACGTAGGGCGCGACGAAGACGACGCCGTTCACCTTTTCCGGCAATTTCGCCCCCCGGAAGGGCAGCCGCACCGCGATCTCCAGCTTCCGCCCGTCCGGTAGGGTTTCCTCGGTGATCGTCTCGTGGATGTTCTTTTCGCTCAGGCCATGGATACGTTGCACCTTGGCCAAGCCGCACAGGTCGAGGTTTTCCTGGAAAACCGGGGGAAGCGCGAAGGCGACGCCCGCGCCAAGCAAACAAAGGCAAACGAGAAGGGGCAGTTTCATAAAAGGGAGGGATTATCCGGCCCGGAAGAAGGCACGATGCCGTTCCAAAACGCTTTCCACTCATCGTAATCCGCGCCGGCAATCCGCTGCGGCCAGAGGGTGTCGCCCGCCTTCATGTTCACGAGGTCCAGGCCGCGAGCGAGTTCGGCCTCCGAGCGCGGATGCGTGGCCACCCAATGACGCTCCGTCGTAGGCGAGGCACCGTCGGACGTCAGCCAGACCACAAGGCCTCCATCGATTTGAACCAGCTTTGCCGGGGCCAGCATCCGAACAATCTTCTCCGGCGCGGGCCCGGCCAGGCCCGCGACCACCAGCGGAGCGGGCAAGTCGATCCGCTCAAGTCCGGCCGCTTCCGCTCCGATGCCCGGGATTAGCACGAGCTTCCATCCTCGCTCGGCCGCCCTCCGAAAAAGCGCCCGCCGAGCCGTCCACGAAGCCACCGTATCAGGAGCGTGGTCAAAAAGGATGACCGTGCCGCGTGGCTTCGAGGTGGCCGCGACAACCAGAGTTTCATCACCGGCATTTGCACCCGCCTCGAAGCGTGTGCTCTGCCAGACGTCGGCTCCTCGTCGCAGGCAGTTTTGCCGCAGCAAAACCCAACCTCCGACGAGCAAGCCAGCACCCGCTGCGACTGCCCCGGCCAAACCCAGCGCGACCGCCGCAGGCCGTCGCCGCCAGATCAAAACCGTCAGCCAAACCCAGCCCGCAAAAGCAAGAAGGGGCAGCAACCAGCGGCCTAGCCGGTCTTGGTGCAGGCAGTTGAAGGCCGCGCAGACCAAGGTGAAGACCGCAGCGGAAGGGACCCAGAGTGCCAGGCCAGACGGACTGGATTTATCTACACCGCGAGGTGGCCAGATGCAGGCCGGAGCCACCAGACCGATAAAGCCGAACAAACCCATCGGCCACAGCAGCGGATCCAGCCAGGCGAGCAGGGTGGAGAGCGGACCCTTGATCATACGCCCTTGCTCAAGCCCGAGCGGGAAACCAAAGCGCATGGCCGCATCCTCCGCCAAGCCGCCGACACGCGCGGGCGTGGAGAAAAACGCTTCGCCCGCCTGCATAACCGCGGCGGTGTGGATCCATTGCCGAATCGAGGCACCGGTGTGCAAGGAGGCGGGCGATGCGCGACCGGCGAGGGCCAGCCAAACGAGCAAGAGAAGTGCGGCAGCGATCAGCGGTCCGGCGACCAGCAAAGCACGCTTGCTATACAGGCCCAGCCAAATGCCGGCCACCATAAGTAACCCCAAGCAGGCAGCGCGCGACTGCGTGCCCGCAAAAACGGCGGCACACAGGCAGAAAGCGCCCCAGCCGAGCACAGTTCGAGCGGAAAGCCCCGACCTCGGTCGGCAAGTGCAGGCCAAAGTCAATACACCAAGCCCAGCTAGCAGAGCGAGGGTGTTCGGGGAACTCCCCAGATCGAGACGGGACATGCGCGGATCAGTGCACCGCGCGTTGCAGGATGCTCTGACGGAAGCTCTCTGCACTCGTGAGCAGGTTTAAAACCTCTACCTTCACGGCATCGCCGACGTAGGGATTTTCCAACAGTTGATTTAGAGTCGTATCATCAGCCGAGCCTTCTTGGAGCGCGGCGGCCATGCTGACGACATCTTGTAGTGCGATTTTCGCCCGTTGATACTCGGCCAGAAACGCGGGCAGGCTTCGCGATCCAGAAACGTGCTCTAAGACAAAGCCGAAGCAGTTAAGTCGAAGGTAGGTTTCGAGTTTCTCCAGATTGTGTTCATACAACTCCACCTTGGGGCCGATTTTTAGATCCCAGCGGGTTTGCAAGTAGAGGGCCGTCGCGCGATGAGCCTCGGGGCGAGCTGAGAGCGGCTGGATGCCACCGGTATTCCTGCCCTCAGGTATCCAGCGACCTTTGGGGAACTGGCTGGTTAGAACCGAATACTGGAGCCGATCTTCGCCTTCTTGCAAAACCCCCAGAATCACGAGCCCGTCAGCGGCGCTACCGGTTTCTTGGGCTTTCAAACCAAGATCCTGCTCAAGTCTGCGGAAATTGGCGGTGATGGTAGCCAGTCGTAGATTCGCCCCGTGTCGAAGCGCTTTGTAGATCACCTGCTGATAGTTGTTCCTCCGCGCAATGAATTGGAGTCGCTCTTGCTGCGAAGGCGTTAGAGCGTCCCAATGCTGTAGCGTGTTATCGAAACGCTGTTCCAAGTAGCCTCCTGAACCCATGGAGCAAAAAGCATCCGCTGCCGGGTGGACCGCAGCATCCAGCCCATCCAGACCGATCCACCAAGCAGGAACAAAATGACCTGATGCGGTTTGGGTTTGAATATCGCCGGGAAGCTCCAGGACGTCCTTGATAAGCTTGGCGTAGTCGCTGGTCTCCATCCCCAACCCGGCAAGAGTATCATTTACATTTTGATAACAACCCGACCGTGCCTCGTCCATTTGGTAGTCCTGGAACCGGATTTGTTTTTCGGCATCCTGGTCCGTGTGATTTCTGAAATCGCTGAGTCGTTTCTTTAGCTCGGCATGAGTGTCTCTGGAGAGTCCAGTGTCTGGATGGTTTTTATAGTCGAACTGCACACCACCTAAAAACAGTCTCGCCGCGACTATATCGGCAGGGATTGCAACCGAAAACCTATCTTCAGGCGCGGCAGACAAGCCAGGCGAGATTAAGAAAATCCCAGTCCACCAATGCAGCCAGAATCGGTTAATTTTTCGCCGAGCGCGCCTGCACTTCATTTTCATATTTAATGATTTTCTGGCCATCCTTGGCGAACTCATGTAGCTTTTCCAAGGGCACCGCGCCTAGGTCCGAGCGGTAGAACAGATGCCCGGAGGTTAAACGTTGATCCGCTACTTCCACGATCCGACCCGGCGAAGGAACGAACGTATCCGCAGGGAGTTCCCTCGCATCGCTTATCATTTGAATGCGGCGGACTTGCGCAATGTGGCGATTGGGTTCCGGCGACTTCGCTATGGTGATCCAGCCGAGACGTTTGGTGCTCACATCCGACAGACTACCGGGTGGACTGGAAAAGACATTTTCACTATGGATTTTAATAGATCCATCGGGATCGTAAATATAGTGTTCCTTCTGAACCAGCTGTCCTTCGATCACAAAGAAAACGATTTTATAGTCTTTGCGAATTTCCACGGTTATCGTTTTATTCTCGACCGATTCCGTTGTGCTCAGCTGGCTTGTTTTGGGGAAGGTGAGTAAATAAGTATCCAGTTTCGGATGGCCAAACCCAACGATCCGCCGCATTTCATCCATTGGAAAATTCAGTTTTTTTCCAGGCGGATATACGGTCAGCGTATTGACCGGCCTTAGAAATGTGTAAAACTGCCCGCTGTTCCAATAAAGATCGCTTTGTGAAAAACTGGCCTTGGAGTCGGATCTAAATACAATGGAACAATTTCCTTCGGACGTGCTTACGATGGCCGAATACTCCTCATTTACAATTGTGTCCGGCGAGTCGCGCTCGAGATCCACCTTCCCCCAAAGCTGAGACTTTGAGGCAACCTGTCTGCCGCTGACCAGCCACTGTCCATCGGGCGGCGAGTATAACCGGTCGATCACTTCCTGCGGACTTATTGTCTGTCCAACTATAGGGCAGTAGCCCAATAGCGTCGTAATAAGTAGATAAATGAATAAGGAGTGTCGCATGTGAATGGGGATAAACCTTCAGCGGGAAGTCATACCGCCCCGCTGAAGGCTTTAGTTTCGGCGCGCTTAGACTTAGCTCTCCGGGCACTTATGCGAAGCATCGGTGCGGAAGTTTGCATTTCTGATTAACTCGCCACTACCTTGCTGGTCGTGAGGTGGCAGGTAATATTCAGTCGACCATGATCCGTGGATTTCATATGAGCGATTAAAGCATTGCCACCCAGTCTTGGTCACGCAATCATATCCACCATAGTAGCTTCCGATGGTATGATAGGTAATATAACCGTTGACGGCAGGTCCTTGCGGCGCACGGTTTAAAGCTTCGTGAAAGTCAGTTCCGCCCCATTCTTTGTTTGGGCACGTCGCTTGTCCCATAGACAAGGGGGCGGTGCAAGCGACCACAGCCAATGCGAGGAGGACTCGCTTGTGGGCGAGACTTCGATATTGGATTTTATTATTCATGTTCATGCGAGGGAAAAATTGCATAATGAATCGGAACGAGTTTGTTCATGCCATTCGACAACCTTGCGCGCAGCACGCCGTCGGCAAAACCGAAGTGGATTGGCGCAGGTAGTTTTTTGGTATCGAAAGTGAGCTCAAAAAAGGCGGTGCCCGATTCCTCTGCTTTGCTTGGCAGTCTGCGAATTATGACCGAATCGGGCCCCGTAAGATCACTGCATGCGCTTCGGGCTTGACGAATTTCAAGCCGTCGAGTCGCGGTCTCGCCAACTCGCAGTGCGCCAAAATCGATTTTCGCCGGCAAGCTTTCCGCATGCCCAGAGTAGGCCAATAGGAATTGTAAGTTCAACGCGACGAGGGACTCGTCGGCTTGGGCATTTCGATACAGGACATGAAGTTCCCGCTGCTCGACATGTGGATATTCCAAAACAGATCTAGAAAACCAATTTACAGCCCGGGCGGGGTCCAGAGTAATAATAAGCTTCGAACGGTCTGCGTTGGTTTGCACATCCAGACCTATTGTCGCCCAGCGCGGATCATGTTCGAGGCGAACAACCTGAGCCCCATGCGGTAGCGACTCCTCCCAGCGCAGGCGACCGGAAACGGTCGCAATATCCACTTCAGAGAGTTTCCGCACCTCCGGTGAACCTGTTGGCAGGGCCGTGACGACGATCGGAATCGGTATAGTGCGACGACTGGTTTGGATCGTGAGAATTTGTCTCGCTGGCTCAACTTGGTCCGCGGTCCACGAAGTATCAAAATAGCCTATAAAGGGCGGTTTCCCGTCCAAGAGCGGCTCACTGCCCTGCGTTTCCAATCCGACGCAACTGCAAGTAACCTGAACCTCCTCCAATATCTCGTCGTCCGCCACCGGCTTTATCTCCACGGTGAAGTATATCCGTTGCGCGGAACCCATCTCGCCCAAGTTTACTTCTACAGGTCCCTTGGCGGTCGTTTCCGCATCAATGACGATATGGCGGGGACGGTAAACCCTCATCGCCTCAGGCGACGCTCCAGATTCACCTGACTCGAACGCCAGGCCCTGCACACATAAAAAGCCCGCCATACCCAAACAAACAAGCCAAGGCTTACACCAATTGGCCTGACTCACTCGACTTGATTGACCAAGGATTCCATCAAAAAAAGCAGAAAAAGTGAGATGGGGCATACTCACACTTGCAAAATCTCTGCATGCAAAAATTATTTTGCAAGCATTTTCTATACTGGCACCAATATATACACCCACTAGCGATTCATTTCCTATATAGGCCGACTACTCGTCTGCTGTTCCTATTTTTCTACGTTTGCTTTCCCTAGCTTCACCCAAGACTAGGAAAGGGCACTTTAGTCTCCTCTTCATCCGCGCCCATCCGCGTAATCCGCGGTTAAAAACTCCGTTTCCATGCCCGCACTCTTCGAACTCAAGTCCGAGATCTCCCCCGCCGCCGTCGACGCGATCGATGACCTTCTCCTCGAAAACGGGTTGGAAAACTGGAGCCTGCTTCAGGACATCATCATAAATCGCGCCTGGCTGGTTGGCATCTTCCCCGACGCCTACTCCGCCCGCGCCAGCTGGAGCGAGCTGCTCCCCCTCCTGCCCGCCGAAGCTCAACCGCACCAGCGCGCCGTCTTCGTACGGGCCGCCCGCATCGTGGATGTTCTTGCCGAGAAATGTCGTATCCGCCGCGACGAACGCTTTCTCCTTCAGAAAGCGAGGATCGTTCTGTTCCTCGCCGAGCACCGGCGGCGGCATCGGCTGTTCCGCTTCCCATTTTCGCAGATAGCGCCAGTGCGGATCGGACGAGAGGATGTTGACCAAGGCCGTGCTCGCGCTGCGCGGCAGACCGAGAATGACCACCGGGCCCTCGATCGGCGCCATTGCGTCTTCAGGA
>RGVP01000057.1 GCA_010027235.1 bacterium | reverse complement strand
GGGTGATGGATGGCGATCTCGATCGTTTTATCACCGCTTGGTTGCGCGCCGGTTGCCCGCGGCATCGCAACAAGGACATTCAGATGGACGAGTAGCCGGCAGCAGATAGCCCGGCTTCACTCTTGTGCGCAGACTGGCGCGGGAAATGATTCAGTCACGTCATGACCGCCCGCGCCAACGCCCTTGTCTCCGCCACGCTCGAGTCCCCGACCCGAGGGGTGATCGAGTTGCGTCACGACTGGCGCGGACGCAGTGTGCCGATGTTCGTCATCTCTGGCGGTCGGTTGCGCATGCGCCGGTTGGAGCGGCTCGCCACCGCTGGCTTCGCCCTGCTCAGCGGGTATCATTTTCCCGATGATGGCGTGGTCGAGTTCGTGCTCGATCCGGCGGATTACCCCGATTTCGACTTCGCCGCCACGGGGTTGCATGTGGCGGGAGAGTTTAACGACTGGCGCGGCGCGGATATGATGGAGTGGGCGATGCACTCGCGGACCCTCGCGGGCCGCAGCGTCTACGCTTGGTCCGGTCCATCCGGGCCTTTATTGGCACGAGGCCGGCGTTTTAAGTTCGTTACCGGCACCCATCGCTGGCTGTCGGTCCCGTGGGATGCGCCCGGGGTTGAGCTCGACGACGGCGGCAACCTCAACCGGGTCGTGGATCCGGATCGCACCGGCTGCCACCGCTTCGCCTTTGAGCTGACCGCGCCGGCCGATCTTTCCACCAGTCTCACCGTGCGCTGGGCCGAGGGCCATGCCGGGGACCAGGTGCCCCTGCAGCCGGCTCGTTTTTTTTACGAGCTCGGCACCGATTTGCCGCTCGGCGCTCGGCTAACGCCGGCGGGCACGGTTTTCCGGCTTTTCGCCCCGCGCGCCCGAACCGTGGAGCTAGTCCTCTGCGCCGCCCTAGATGAGCAGGATCATCCCCACCGCTACGCCCTTGCGCGGCGGGAGGATGCGGATGGCGCCGCGGGCGTCTGGGAGGTGACTTTGGAAGGCGATCTGCACGGGTGGTTTTACTGGTATCACGTGGACGGGCCGCGCGATGTCTTTGGTGGTTTCGATCCCGATCGCCGTATTCTCGATCCTTACGCGCTGGCCGCCGTGTGCCGCGAGGGTCCGGGTATCGTTTTAGACCACGCCCGCATCGGCTCGGTCGCCCATGAGCCGAACGCCTTTCGCACCCCTGCGTGGCATGATCTGGTGATCTGCGAGGCGCACGTGCGGGACCTCGCTGCGCACGCCCCGGGGCCGGTTAGCGAAGCGGAGCGGCGGGGTTTCGTCGGCCTGCGCAAGTGGGTCGAGCGCGAGGATTTTTACTTGGCGCGGCTCGGCGTGAATTGTGTCGAGCTCCAGCCCTTACAGGAGTTCGATAACGCAGCGTCTGCCGACTACCATTGGGGCTATATGACGGCGAATTTCTTCGCCCCGGCCAGCGCCTACTCGACCCGGCCCGAGGCGGCGTCCGGCGTGCGCGAGCTGCAGGACCTGGTGCGGGCTTTCCATGCCCGGGGCATCGCGGTGATTGTGGACGTCGTTTACAATCACGTCGGCGATCCCGCCCACCTGATGTTCCTCGACCGGCTCTACTATTTTGAGCAGGACGCATCCGGTCGCCTTTCGAATTGGAGCGGTTGCGGCAATGATCTGCGGACATCCTCCGCCATGGCGAAGCGCCTGATTATCGACAGCTGCCTCCACTGGCTCGATGCCTACGGGGTGGACGGTTTCCGTTTCGATTTGGCCGATCTGGTCGGCGTTCCCGTGCTGAAGGAGGTCGAGGCCGCCCTCAAGCGCGCCAAGCCCGACGTCATTCTTATCGCCGAGCCATGGAGTTTTCGCGGCCACGCGGCGGGTGAGCTGCGCGACACCGGCTGGGCGTCGTGGAACGACGGATACCGTAACTTTGTGCGCGACCACGTGCGCGGGGCGGGTTCCCGTGCGAACTTCGAGTATTTCCTGAAGGGTTCGCCCTGGTATTATGCCAAGTGGCCCGCCCAGACGGTTAATTACGCCGAGTCTCACGATGACCGCTGCTGGATCGACGTGATCACGGAGAACGCGAACCACGACGGCCACCTGCCCACCGTGAATGACCGCGCCCGCACCCACCTGATGGCGGCGACGCTTTTCTGCTCTATCGGTATCCCAATGCTGTCCTCCGGTCAGGATTTTCTCAAGTCGAAGCACGGGGTGAACAACACTTATCAGCGTGGCGATCTCAACGCCCTCGATTACCACCGGATCCAACGTTTCCCCGGCACGCACGCCTACTTCGCGGATTGGATCGCTTTTCGCCAGTCCGAGACCGGGCGCTTGCTCCGGCACTTCTCGCGGGCGACAGAGGGTTTTTTCCATTTTATCTGGGCCGAGGGCTCGATCGCCTCCGCCGTGATTTACAACGCTGACCTCAGCCAAGGCGGCACACGCCTGCTTTTCGTGCTCAACCCCACCCAGGCCGACGTGCGCCTCCCGATTGGCGACCTCGCCGAGCTGCCTTGGCGGCAAGTCGCTGATCAGGATCGCTTTCTCGCCCCAGGCCGCCCCGCCGGCGCCCGTCCCGTCACCGCAGACCTTTTGATCACCGCTCTCGGCTGCGGCCTCTGGGTCGCGGATTGACCGCGGCCAGACCAGATCCACATCGCCAAAACCCTTGCATTAAAAGGCTACCCGCTCTTTTTTCTTTCTTTCCGCGCCTGCAAGGCACGGTCCCTCAACACAGTAAACAACACTACCACACGGAGCCCTCATCATGGCTATCAAAGTCGCTATCAATGGTTTCGGCCGCATTGGCCGCCTCGTCTTCCGCGCCCTCGTCGAACAGGGCCTTCTCGGCACCACGCTCGAAGTCGTCGCCGTGGGTGACATCGTTCCCGCCGACAATCTCGCCTATCTGGTTAAATACGACTCCACTCAGGGTAAGTTTCAGGGCACCGTCTCCTCCAAGAAGTCCTCCCCGGATAAGCTCGAGGACGACGTCCTTGTGATCAACGGCCACGACATCTTGGTCGTCTCCGCCAAGTCTCCCGCCGAGCTCCCCTGGGCCAAGCTGGGGGTCGATCTCGTCATCGAGTCCACCGGTCTCTTCACCGAGGCCGAAAAGGCCAAGGGCCACATCACCGCCGGCGCCAAGAAGGTCATTATCTCCGCCCCGGCTAAGGGCGAGGACATCACCGTGGTCATGGGTGTAAACGACGATAAGCTCGACGTCTCAAAGCACAGCATCATCTCCAACGCTTCCTGCACCACGAACTGCCTCGCGCCGCTCGTGCACGTGATCCTGAAGGAAGGCTTCGGCCTCGAGGAAGGTTTGCTCACCACCGTGCACGCCTACACCGCCACCCAAAAGACCGTGGACGGCCCCTCCAAGAAGGACTGGAAGGGTGGTCGCACCGCCGCGCAGAACATCATTCCCTCCGCCACCGGCGCCGCCAAGGCCGTCGCGCTGGTGTGCCCTGAGGTCAAGGGCAAGCTCACCGGCATGGCCTTCCGCGTGCCGACCCCGACTGTTTCGGTCGTCGACCTCACCTTCAAGACCACCAAGGAAACCTCCCTCAAGGAAATCAACGCCGCGCTGAAGAAGGCCTCCGAGACCTACCTCGCCGGCGTTCTCGGCTACACCGATGAGGAGGTCGTCTCGACCGATTTCATCCACGACAAGCGCTCCTCGATTTACGACGCCGGTTCCTCCATCGAGCTTAACTCGAAATTCTTCAAGCTCGTGTCCTGGTATGACAACGAGTGGGGCTACTCTAACCGCGTCGTCGATCTCACCAAGAAGATCGCCGCCGCCCTTTAAGCTTCCGCCTTAAAACCGTGTTGCCCACGGAAGACACGGAAAGACACGGAAACCATAATTCCGTGTGTTCCGTGTGTTCCGTGGGCTCTTTTTTTTAGTCCTTTACGCCTTCCTTCCATGTCCAAATTCAAATCCATCCGCGACCTCGCCCTTTCCGGCAAACGCGTGCTCATGCGCGTCGATTTTAATGTCCCGCAGGACAAGGTGACGGGCGCCATCACCAACACCGCGCGCATCACCGCCGCACTGCCGACCATTCAATACGCGCTCGAGCAGGGGGCCTCGGTCGTCCTGATGTCGCACCTCGGCCGCCCGGACGGTCAACGCATCGCGAAGTTTTCCCTCCAGCCCGTTGCCGCGGAGCTCGAGAAACTCCTCGGTCTCCCGGTCAAGTTCCTCGATGATTGCGTCGGCGCCGCCGTGGAGGCTGCTTGCGCCCCCGGCACGCTGCAGCCCCGCGCGGTTGTGCTTTTGGAAAACCTGCGCTTCCACATTGAGGAAGAGGGTAAGGTAAAGCTCGAGGATGGCACCTCTAAAAAGGCCGATCCTGCCGCCGTCGCCGCTTTCCGCGCCTCTTTGACCAAGCTCGGGGACGTCTTTGTAAACGATGCCTTCGGCACCGCCCACCGCGCCCATTCTTCCATGGTCGGCGTGACCCTGCCCGAGAAGGCCGCCGGTTTCTTGATGGAGGCCGAGTTAAAGGCCTTTGCCAAGGTCCTTGACCACCCTGATCGCCCCTTGCTCGCCATCCTCGGCGGCGCCAAGATCGCGGATAAGATTCCTCTCATCAACAACCTCCTCGATAAGGCCAATAAGGTCATCATCGGCGGCGGCATGGCCTACACCTTCCATAAGGTTAATCGCGGCATGAATATCGGCTCGTCCCTTTACGACAAGGCCGGTGCCGAGATCGTCGCCGAGCTCGAGGCCAAGGCGAAGGCCAAGGGCGTGGAGTTGATTTTCCCGGTCGATTTCGTGTGCGGCGACAAGTTTGGCCCCGATGCCAACACTCAGCCAGCCGAGTTGGCCACGGGTATTCCCGACGGTTGGGAAGGCTTTGACGCCGGCCCCAAGAGCATTGCGCTCTACCGCCAGGCTATTCTCGCCTCCAAGACCATCGTCTGGAACGGGCCTCCCGGTGTGTTCGAGTTCGAGATTTTCTCCGGCGCCACCAAGGCCATGGCTGAGGCGATCGCCGAGGCCACCGCTGCCGGCGCGACGACGGTGGTTGGCGGCGGCGACACCGCCACCGCCGCCAAGAAATTCGGCGTGGCCAAGAAAGTCACCCACTGCTCCACCGGCGGCGGCGCCTCCCTCGAGTTCCTCGAAGGCAAGGCCCTTCCCGGCGTCGTGTTTTTGGAAAGCTGAGACCTCTCAAAGTAGCGAGTAGCGGGTAGTGAGTAGCGAGCATCACGCGCGCGAAACCTGCTTCTACTCGCTACCCGCTACTTCCGTAGCTCGCGTCCGCCTACTCACTACCCGCTACTCACTGCTCGCTACTCTTCTATCATGTCCCTTCGCAAAAAACTCATCGCTGGTAATTGGAAGATGAACAAAACCGCCGCCGACGGCGCCGCCCTCGTGGCCGACCTCGTCGCGGAGATCGGCAAGCAGAACGACGTCGATGTCGTCGTGTGCCCGCCCTTCACCGGTCTCGAAAGCGCTGCCCAAAAGCTCGAGGGCTCGACCCTCAAGCTCGGCGCGCAGAACCTGCACCCCGAACCCTCCGGGGCCTACACCGGTGAGATCTCCGCCGGGATGCTGCGCTCCCTTTTCGTCAGCCACGTCATCCTCGGACACAGCGAGCGCCGCAGCTACTTTGCCGAGACCGATGCGTTCATTAACTTAAAGGTCATCGCCGCGCTCAAGGCCCAGTTGAAGCCCATCCTCTGCGTGGGCGAGACCCTGGCCGAGCGCGAGACCGGTCGCACCCTGAAGGTCGTCCAGACCCAGCTCGAGGCCGGCCTCGAGGGTGTGTCCAAGGACCTCGCGACCAGCGTGGTCATCGCCTACGAACCCGTCTGGGCCATCGGCACCGGCAAGGTCGCCACCACCGAGCAGGCGCAGGAAGTGCACGCGTTTATCCGCAGCCTTCTTGTGAAGCTCTTCGGCGACGCCACCGCCCAGAAGGTGCGCATCCTCTACGGCGGCTCGATGAAGCCGGCCAACGCGCCCGAACTGCTGGCCCAAAAGGACATCGATGGCGGCCTGATCGGTGGCGCCAGCCTCGAGGCCCGTAGCTTCGTCGAGCTCGTCAAAGCCGCCGCCGACGTAAAGTAAGTCTGGTCAGGCATCGCGTCAGTTTCATGTCCGGTCCGGGTTTCCCCTGGCCGGATTTTTTTTCTTCCCAGGCTGGGTAACCCCACGCGGCCCTAAATGCGCAGCGCTTCGCACTTACTGATCAACTTGCCAGATTATTATTAGCGCCTGAATGCCAGGTGATAACATTCATTCAAGGCTGCTAGTTCCGCTACTCGCGCGCCACCACCGTGTCGTAGAGGCCGTAGTGCGTGAGCCCTTCGTGGCTCTCGATGCCGGTGTAGCGGAGCGAGGCGTCTTCATAGCGGCGGAAGGCAAACACCGCCTGGTTCATCTGCGTGGTATTAAACACCCGCAGCCGCACCAGCAGGTGAAAGTCCTTCACCGTTAGCCCTGTCACCGTTTCAAATAGCTCCGGTTCGATCTTCGTGATCACGTCTTGCAGCGTGTTCTCCCGGAAGTCGGTCAGATACATGAAGGCCGGGATTCGCGTGGCAAACTTGATGAGTTTCTCCTGCACCAGCTTGCGCTTGGATTTGAACTCTTTCTCCTCCGCGCTGAGCTCCTTCTTTTCCTTCGGCGACAAGTCCTGGTCCTTCGCCTTGTTCTTCAGGTCTTTGACCGCCTCGCTCTTGTTGATGATCGTCTCGAGGACGTTGTCGCCCAGCGCGCGCCAGCCTTCGATCCGCTCCACCGCCGCCATTGCCCGCGCGAGCAGCGTGGCCGACGTGCCGGCGATGGCGATGTCGAGGATGCCGCCCGCGTCGATCTGCGTCATGTTCGCGCCGTCGTAGGCCAGCACCGGCAAAAACGACACCAGATCGCGCACCGCGTGCTCCGGGTTCGGTTCGTTGGGCGACAGGCCGATGCCGTATTCCGATAGCTGGCGCAGCGCCCGCGTGGGCGCGAAGTCGAAGACGAAGCAGACCGGCTTCAGAATCTCCTCCTCGTGCGGATTGTCGCCGTGAGGGTTTTTTATCACCCACGGCGACTGCACGCGAAACGCCGCCTGGAAATACGTCTCCGGCGATTTCAGGTTGCGCAGCATCAGGATGGACGACCACTGCGCCACCGTGACGCCGGTGGTGAGCTTTCCGCAGGAGAGCGTGATCGTCTTGGTGTCGAAGCCTCCGCCGATCGCCTTGCGCACTGGCGGCAGCGCCTCTAGCCCGATGCCCGCCTCCGCGCCCGCCGCCACGATCACCGTGTAGTCGCGCCAGAAGACGTTGTGCTTTTCGGCCAGCAGATTGGCCATCGCGTGACACGACGCCACGTCGGGCAAGAACCAGAACGAGTGCTGGAGGTAGGGCAGCAGACGGACGTCGGAGTAGGGGAAGGGCGGACGTGTGCCGGTCTTGAGCGCCTCCACCGCCTTCACCGCGTAGCCGCCGCGGATGATATCCAGCCACTTTTGCACATCGGTCGCGTGCTTGAAGCGAGCCTTCTTGCCCTCGCCCGAAGCCTCGAAAAACGCGTTGAGATCAAACTCGTCGAACTCCCCCGCGCTCGCCACCGCGACCAGCTCGTCCGGCATCTGGTAGGTGAGCAGCCGCATCTGCGGCAACGCGCCATACGGGTTCCATTTCCCCGGATTATCCCGGGCAAAGGCCTCCTTGGCCCGCTGCTCGTCGGTGTAGGTCCAATTAAAAATCTGCTCCTCGATGAACTCGCCCGTCGCCAGCGCCTTGAAGGGCGTGCCGGAGAGGTAGAGATAGGCCTTGGTGGTGATGGGCAGAAACTCCGTTTCTTTGGTTGAGAGCTCGCCGATGTCCTCATTCACGGTTTCGAGATCGGACGTGTATTCGAGCTTCGCCTCCTTCTTTGCCACCGCGGTCTCCTCGCCCTCGAACAGCTCCTTGGCCGTTTCGCGCCAGGCGCCGAAGTGGTATTCGTCGAAAATCACGAGGTCCCACTTCACCTGGTGCAGCCATTCGTTCTTGGCCTTGATGTTTCCCGTTTCGTCGCGCCCCAGCAGGTCTTGGAACGAGCCGAAGTAGACGAGCGGTTTTTTCGCCGTTACCTGCGAGGGATCCCCGCCCGCCGCCTTGGAAAGATACTGCCAGCCGTCGAAGTCGGCGTGCGATTCGAGATCGGTCGCCCACGCGTCCTGCACCGCCGGTTTGAAGGTGACCACGAGCACGCGCTTGGCCCCGAGCTTCCGGGCGAGCTGGTAGCTGGCGAAGGTTTTGCCGAAGCGCATCTTCGCATTCCAAAGGAAGCGCGGCACCGCGTGCATGTCCTCCTTCCAGATCGAGTGGAAGTAGGCGTGCGTCTTCTCGACCGCCTCGGCCTGTTCGCGCCGCATCTTGAAATCATCGTGGCGCGCGCCTCCGAGCTTCTTTCCGGTGCGAAGCTCGGTGGTGACGGTTTTTACGTCCGCGACCGTGCAGCGCATCCACTCCAAGGCGGCCTTTTCAAAGCCCTTCTTCGCCAAGGCCGCGCGCACCGCGTGGTCGGTGAACACGGAGCCGTCGTCGCGCTCGGCCGGCTCGTCGAGCACGATGGTGTAGTTTTGGATGGCGGCGGTCTTGAGCTGCTCCGCGACCCGCTGCTTCACATCGCGCGTGGTCTGGCCAATCTTCAAAAGCCCCGCGTGTGCCGCATCCGCAATGGTGTAGGCGTAGATGCGCGGCCTAGCCTCGGGCTTTGGCGTGAGGATCTGCTCGATGGAAGGTCTCTTCATCCAGTGAATTCCATCTTTCGGATAAGCGATCCCATAAATGTCACCTGATCTTGAGTGATATCGTATCGGGCACGCAGAACTTCATCGGTCCAATCTGTTTCCATTGTTAAATCGGGAACGAACGCGAACACCTCGGCTTTATTATCCTGTGTGATTTTCCTAAGAGAGACTAGAAATCGAAAAAACATGGTGTTCATGTATTTAATCAGTCTTTTTGCGTGTGCCTCACTCGGGACTACAGCCGCTACCAAATACGTTTCGCTGCATGCTTCTCCGGGGCCCGCCACAAATGGTCCGCGCTGATCCCATATGGGTAGGGGATAAGTCTCATTTCCGTCTGTCGCACGACCGATTAGCACTTTCCATTCATCGATCCATTCCGCTTTCGATAGAATTTCAGAGCGTGAAGCCCACGTCGCTTTCCCCGAGCAATGAACCTTTATATTCTTCGATTTCGAGGCGCTTTCCGTCCCGAAAAAATTAGTCGGCAGGCCGAAGGGCTTTCTTGGCGATACCTTTAGTTCGAATGTGGGTTCGGATTTTTTCCGAACCTTGCGGAGGATGGAAACAGCCTCGTTTCTTCTTATGAAAACATCGAACTCTCGAAGTGATCGGAGAACTGGCGGGGTGGCTATGCCACCACGTTCGATAGTGGTTATACTGCAGTTTCCTTCGTATTCTTTGTCCCAAAGAAAATAGTTCACGCCACCGTTCACGTTTATTCCCGGAAATGCGTCTTTATCGACTATGTAGTCGATGATTGTCCGAAGTCGGGTGTCGGTTAGCATACGAGTTCTAAAATCATCGAGTCCCTTGCCGCCAACGAACCATCTCGAAGGGGTTACCATGGTGAGAAACCGTGGATCCAGTGCGAGGGCCTGCTCGATAAATTTGTGATAGATCGGACTGGCGCTAGCGGAGCCGCTAGCATCTGCGAGCTGATAGGGCGGGTTTCCGATAATGACGTCGAACTGCATATTACTTCCGAATATTTTGGCGATTTCGCCCCTTATGTTGTCGGTGTGAATGAATCGGTAAGCGTGGTTTTCTTGGCCTGCGCCTCGGTCGAAAACGTCTCTACCGGCACCGCAATATTTGCATGAGTCCTTTTCCCAGGAATGCCTCGTCCGCTTGAACCAGACGTTGCCCGCCTCGTTTCCGAAGGCCTTGGCGATGGAGTGGGGACCGTCGGCGTGTTTCGAGCAGTAGAGGCTGCGCCGCGCCAGCAGGCTGGTGAGCTGGGTGATGCCGATGCCGAAGACTTGTTTCGTGAGGATGTGGTCCACCCGCGTTTGCAGGTCGGGGATCTTCTCTTCGAGGCCCCGGGTGAGGCGCTGCGTGATCTCGCGGAGAAAGACGCCGGACTTCGTGCACGGATCGAGAAAAGTCACCGCAGGGTCGGCCCAGATATCTGCGCCGTCATGGTTCGCAGCCCAGGCCTCCGCGAGGGTGTCGAGCATCCGGTTGGCGAACTCGGGCGGCGTAAAAACCTCGTCGTTGGAGAGGTTGGCGATGCAGGTCAGCACGTCCGGGTTGCGCCGGCGCAGGCTGAAGCTGGCCTGGCTGCTCATGACTGCGCCTCCGGTCCGGTGCCCGCCAGTTCTCCCACCGTCATGGGCGGGTAGGTCTTCGTGGGCGTGAAGATTTCGTGCTTCCCGAGCTGGGCAAAGAGCGAGTCCTCCGCGCTGAAGGCCGAGGATTGGGTGAGGCTGTCGTAGCGGAAGTCGCGGCGGTTAAAGCGTCCTTTCCCCAGGTAGCCCCATTCCGCGAACGTGATCGGCACGCCGGCCGCGGTGCACATCGTCAACGCGTCGCCGTGGACGAGGTTGAGCGCCAGCACGGCGGACGCCGCGCGATAGAGGTCTTCCGTCGGGTCGAGCGCCAGATACTCGGTGAAAACCTCAAGCAGGTTGGCGCGGCACTCGGCGATGTTGTCCGGCAGCAATTCGATGCCGTAAACGCACATCAGCGCGAAAAGAGCGAAATGCCGGCGCTCAAATTCGGACTGCGCGTATTTCAGCTCCACGGCGGCGAGCTTCCGCCGGAGGATCTGGACGAGAAAGTTCCCGCTGCCGCAGGCCGGTTCCAGAAAGCGGGAGTCGATGCGCTCGGTCTCTCCCTTCACCAGATCAAGCATCGCCTCGACCATCCACGCGGGCGTGAAGACCTCCCCGTGGTCGGCGACCCGCTGCTTGGATTTCACTAGACTCATTAAGCCGAATATCTCGCACCTCCATTACTAGGGTGTCGAGCACACTGTCATTGCTAGGGTGTTTGATGAATCAGGCAGCAGCTAGAGTTCGTTGTGAAAAACGACACGGCGTCACTTCTGCTGGAGCGGGTGAAATCCCTCCGGCTGTCTCTTGGCTTAAGCCAAGAGGCGTTCGCCGAGAAAGTGGGGCTTGGCTACAAATACTATCAATCCGTTGAAGCTGGGCGCAGGCGGGATCTTCGCCTCTCTACCTTGGAAAAATTAGCTACCGGCTGCAGCCTGAAACTCTGCGACCTCCTCAACTTCGACATTGATCCGCCATCCTTAGCCAATGCGCCTAAAAAGGCCGCGTCTAATAAAAGCCGAGCTGTCTCATAAACCTCGAATAAACAAAAGCGCATCGGCACTTCCGTTACGGCGCAAGAGAGGCCCGATTGTCTCGGCGCAGTGCTGCTCTGCTCACTTTTAACTACCCGCGCTCAGTCGGCTAATCCGCGTTCAAAAACTCGGTTGGCTTGATCCAAGCCCCCGAGGCTGGGGTATAAGCGCCCCGCGCCGTGGGCGAGTAGTGCCTAAACATCCTTCACCCGCACCTTATAACCTCGGTTAAAGGGTGGTCTGCCGGGTTGGCCGGGCACGGGTTACGGGGCGGGCGCGATGACGAGGCGCAGGAAACGCCGGCCGCCGGGGGCGACGGGCTGGGCGCTGCGGTAGGTGAGCGTTTCCTGATTGGCGGTGGTTGTCTGGGCGACGAGGACGACGTCGCTCGGGGCGTGGCTCCAAGTGGTCAGGTCAGCGGAGACCTCAACGGCGTAGGAAACATCGGTCAGGCCACGGGAGCGGGTGTAAGTCAGGGTGGGGTAAACGCCGTCGACCAGCGCGAGGCGCCCGGCGTTCGTGGCTGGGCCGTCGGCGGAGAGCGGATCCCGGGCGAGGGCGTATTCGAGCAGATTGGGCTGGCCGTCGGAGTCGGGGTCGGCGAGCAGGCCGGCGCGGTCGGGGCGCAGGCGCTCGGCGGCGGTAAACCGTGCCGCCAGCCAGGCCAGAGCGGTGCCGTCGGCGGCGGGCGCGCCGAGGCGCATCACCGGATCGGCGGCGTCGAGCGTGTCGATGACCACATCGCGGAAAATACCGGGGGAGAGGTCGAAGAGCGATCCGAGCGGGTTGGCCGGATCGACGGTCGCGGCGGGCAAAAGGAGGTTCATGCCAAAGACGCCGTCGAGCCCGGCGATATCGGCCACGAGAATAGCGACGTTTTGCCACACCACGGTCGCGCCCTCGCGGGTGGGCACGCTCAGGCGGGGCACGGTGAGGATGGGGACTTTGAGCGCACCGCCGACCCCGCCGATATCCGCGGTGGGCCCGGTGTAGGTAGCCATGAAGGCGGCGAGGGTGGTGAAACGGGCTGGGATGAGCCCGCAGGCGCGGGCGGCGGCAAAGCTGGCGAAACTGCTGCCCGCGCCGGTATCTAGCAGCCACTCGCCGGTGCTTTGGCCGGTGGAGGTGGTGAGGGTGACGCCGGGGACCAGAGGATTGGCGGCGTGCGAGGGCAGGATCTCGCCGGGCGGGGGCGTGGTGCCGATAAAATCCTGAAGCCGCAGAGCGATGGTGAGCTGGGTGGCGGGCTCCGGCGCGCCGGGGGCGAGCAGGTAGGTGCCGAGACCGGACTCGGCCAGCAGTGGATCGAGGATGGGTTTGGCGTCGAGGTGCAGGCGGCGCTGGCGGATTACGGGCATACCCACGAGGTTGATTGGGTCCGCCTGGATAAAGCTCTCGCCGCCGAAGAGTGCGCCGTAATCGAGCACTTCGCCGATGCCCACTGTGCGGCGCACCCACAGGTTAAAGTCGCCGTAAGCGACGTAGCCGCTGAGCACGGTGTAATCCACCAGATCCACCGGGCCGCTCAGCACCTTCACGCCGAAGGCGCGCGAGACGTCGCCGAGCTCGGTGCCGGCCACGCCGGTCTCGGTGTAAGCGCCGAGGTAATCGGTCGGGCCGAGGGCCAGAGAGGCGACGTCGTAGAGTCCGGAGGCGTGGAGCTGGCTGAGGGCGATGCCGGAGGCACCGGTGTCGACAAAGGCCTTGATGAAGACCGGCTCGCGGGCGGCGGTGTCGGGATTAAACCACGTCTTCACCGCGCCGCCGGCCAGCGGGTCGGTGAGGACGGCGTAAAGGCGTGGTTGGTCGATGGCGGAAGCGTTGATGTGGCCGTAGGCCGGATCGGTGACCATGAGCTCGTAGCCGCGGGCGGGGAGCAGCGCGGCGAGGGCGAGGCCGGAAAGCAGGGAAAGGGTGCGGGGCGGCACGGTATTAGCTTTAACTCACAGGCGGCAGAATGCGAGCGGGTTCCCCTTGGATCGACGCAGCCAGCCGCCGGGAATCGGGCGGCTGGCAGGATGGCTTAAGCTTGCTCGAGCAGCTTGTAGAGGCGGGCGACCATCTTGCTCGGGTCTTCGAAGAGCCCGGCGGCGATGAGCGCGTTGTCCAAGATCTGCTCGGCCACGAGGGTGGCGCGCTCGGCGTTGCCCTCGCGCAGGGTGGCGAGGCGTTTGATCACGGCGTGGCGGGGATTTAGCTCCAGCGAGACCTTCACGGGGGCCTCGGGTTCGTCCTTCTTCATCGCCTTCATCATGCGGCGCATCTGGGGCGTCATCATGCGGTCGGCGCTGATGGCAAGGGCGGGCGAGTCCACTAGGCGCTCGCTGGCCTTCACCTCGGTCACGCGGTCGCCGAGGGTGGTCTTGAGCCACTCGGCGAGGGCTTTGACTTGGTCCTCGGACAGGTCGCCTTCGGCGGAGGGCGGCTTGGGGGCCTCGGGCAGTTTTGCGTCGGGGCTGTCGGCGGCGACGAGTTTCTTGCCGTCGAACTCCCGCACGTTGTTCATCACGTATTCGTCCACTGCTTCGACGCAGAAGAGCACCTCGAGGCCGCGGGCCTTCAGGCCTTCGAGGTAGGGGCCGGACTCGATGGCGGCGCGGTTTGGGCCGGAGAGGTAGTAGATCTCGGTCTGGCCTTCCTTCAGGCGGGAAACGTAGTCGGACAGCGAGGTGGTTTTGCCGGCCTCGGTGAAGGTGGACTCGTAGCGGAGCAGCTTTACCAAGGCGTCCTTATGCGTCCAATCAAGGGCGGCGCCCTCCTTCAGGAACACGCCGAACTCGCTAAAGAACTCGTCGTAGCTCTCGGCGCGGGCCTTGGCCTCGTCGGCGAGGAATTTCAGGAAGCGGGAGGTGACGGTCTTACCGATCTTCTCCAGCAGGGCCTTGTCCTGCATGGTCTCGCGGGAGATGTGTAGGGGCAGGTCCTCGCTATCGACTACGCCCTTAAGGAAACGTAGCCACTCGGGCAGCAGATCCTTGGGCTTGGCGTCGATCAGGACCTTGCGGCAGTAAAGCGACACGGCGGGTTCGGCGCGCTGCATCCCGAATTTCTCCGGGTTGTCTTTAGGGACGAAGAGGATCGAGGCGATCTGGAGGGGGGCGTCGGCGGTAAAGTGGTAGCGCAGGCGAGGCTCGTCGTAGGCGTGGGACTGGAACTTGTAGAAGGCGGTGTATTCCTCGTCGGTGATCTCGTTCTTCGAGCGCAGCCACAGGGCCTGCACGGTGTTCACGACCTCGCCGTCGAGCTTGATGGGGAAGGATACGAAGGCGCTGTATTTCTTCAGGATCTCCTCGATGCGCCACTTCTTAGCGAAGTCCTCGGCCTCGTCCTTCAGGTGCAAAACGATCCGGGTGCCACGGGTGGTAAACTCCGGCGCGGGGGCGAGGGTGTAGGTGCCGGCGCCTTCGCTGGTCCAGACGTGGGCAGGGGCGTCGATTTGCCAGGATTTAGAAAACACCTCGACCTGCTTGGCGGCCATGAAAGCGGCGTAGAAACCGACGCCGAACTGGCCGATGAGGTTGGAGTTTTTCTGGCCGCCTTCGGTCAGGGCTTTGAGGAAGGCTTTGGAGCCGGAGTGGGCGATGGTGCCGAGGTATTTAACCAATTCCTCGCCGGTCATGCCGAGGCCGGCGTCCTCGATCACTAGGGTCTTGGCCTTTTCATCGGTCGTGACGGTGATCTCCAGCGGGCGGTCGGCGTCGTGGATGGCTTTTTCGGTCAGCTGGAGGTGGCGAAGTTTCTCGGACGCGTCGGAGGCGTTGGAAACAAGTTCGCGCACAAAGATCTCCTTCTCGGTGTAGAGCGAGTGGATGACGATATCCAGCAACTGCTTGATCTCGGCTTGGAACTCGAACGATTGGGGGGCGGGCGTGGTGGCGGTGTCGGTGGACATGGTTGGAAAACGGAGATGGGATTTTAACGAGGAAACGCAAAAATCAAGCGGAGCGTGGTGCCCGGCGCGAGCCGCGAGTTTTCGGGGAAGCCGGTTGACGGGCGCGGCGGGTGGCGTAGCTTGGTGGCGTCACTCTGTGGTGTTCGAGGTGCCCTTCACACGCTCTTTGCCTTTGAATCAATCCGGGAGCCATTCTCCGGGCGCATCCAGCTAGGCCGTAAATCGGAAAGCTTTCCCGCGCACGGCGGTTCCCACCTTCACTTAAAAAGGTTAGAGGCCTTTGGGCATACGGCACAGGCGGAGTGACACTTCTCTTTCCCGCTTTCGGCGGGCCCGGCGGCTTGTCGAAGATGGCGCTGGCGGCGCGGGCCAAGGCGGGTTTGCTGGGGGTAACCGATTTTTCACCATGAGCCCTACCGTCTACCACATCCTCCACGTTGTCTCCTTGCTGACCCTTTATGGCGGCACCTTTTACGCCTTTGCGGCCCCGGCTGAGACGCGCAAAAGCACCCTCATGATCACGGGTATCGCCTCTTTGATCATGTTGATCTCGGGCTTCGGTCTGCTGGCCAAACTCCAGCTTGGTTTTCCCGTCTGGGTGATGGT
>RGVP01000056.1 GCA_010027235.1 bacterium | reverse complement strand
GGAACAGCGGGTGGCCGGGCACGCGCACGGCGACGGTGGGGCGACCGGCGGTGATGAGGTCTGGTATGCAGGCCAGTTTGGGCAAAACCAGCGTAAGCGGCCCCGGCCAGAAGGCTCGCGCCAGCGGGTTTACGGCGGCGTTGGTGAGGGCGACTTTTGTCAGATCCCGCGCAGTGGCGAGGTGGACGATGAGCGGGTCGGTGGTGGGGCGGCCTTTAGCGGTGAAGATCGCGGCACAGGCGGCAGGATTCAGGGCGTCGGCGGCGAGGCCGTAGACCGTCTCGGCGGGCACGCCCACAAGCTCGCCGCGGCGGAGGGAGGCGGCGAGGCGCGCGAGGTTAGCCGGGGTAGGCTGGAAGATGCGGGGCCGGTGGGCGGCGGGCATAAAAAACCGGGGCGGCTTTCGGCCGTCCCGGTAATCGAGGGAAGCAGGTCGCGTGGAGGCGGCTTACTTCGAGAGCAGCATGGCGCGGCTGCGCTTGATCGTGGCAGTGACGCGGCGCTGCTGTTTGGCCGAGAGATGGGTGTATTTGCGCGGCAGGATCTTGCCGGTGTCGGTGACGTAGCGGACCATCAGCTCGGGCTGGGTGAAAGGGAAGGCCTCGGGGGTGAGGGACTGGGTGGCGGTGGTTTCGGTGGCGCTCATTTTGGAAAAACGTGTATGAAGCTGGATTGCGGGGTAGCTTGTCAACCCACGATTCAACGGCGGCGTTTGGGGAGCGGCGTTTTTGGTCGGGATAATCGTATCCAAGCCTTTGCCCGGAGAAGCTCTTACCACGGAAAGTGAAGAAAGATCGTGATATACGTCGCGTTTTCGGAAAGCAGTTTTTAGGCTGGGCATTCCGTCCGAAACAACGGCGATCCGTTCCCTTCCCATTCATGTCCACCCTTCCGCCCCTGGCGCTTCACCCATGAGAGACGATTATTTGCAAAGCGCCCGCAAAGTGGTCGAGGACCCGAACATCTTGGTAAATCTCGTCTCTCGCCGCGTTAAACAACTGCGCCGTGGCGCTCGACCTCTGGTGGTCTCATTGGAAAAGCTCGCGCCCGAGGACATCGCCTTGCGGGAGATTTTCGAGGGTAAGATCAGCTACACGCTGCCCACGGCGGAGGAACTGACAAAACGCTAAACCGATTGGGCGGCGTTCACGTCGCCCCGATTTTGGAGAATTACTTTTATGCAAAAAACTAAAAAATCGGTCGCCAAGCGGTTTAAACTAACCGGCACCGGAAAACTTATGCGCCGCACCCCGGGTTTCCGTCATTTGCTTTCGGCCAAAAGCACCAAGGCCAAACGCCGCGCGTCTAGGGATAAGCAGGTTGAGCCGGGTCAGAAGGCCCAGTTGCTCCGCTGTTTGCCATTCGGGCTCTGATTACTGATCGAGTGGCTTGCCGGTGCTGAACGGATCAGTCCTTGGGTGCGGTCGTGGCTGTAGATGGTGAAGTTGGCTTTACCTTAATTTTATCCTGTAAAGGTTGGCGTGCGGGTTTGTTGGCGCACTGGCTTGGTCCCGATTCCGCCGGTGCTTCTCCGAAGTTTTGCAGTTTTCGCCCACCTTTTTATTCCGCTAATTTCTTCATTTAGCGTTCGGCTGCTTGCTTATTTAACGGATTTTTACCAAATGTGACTTAGTTACCTTTACTGATGACGCAGGGCGGAGTAGAGGTGACGCCTGATTCTATGCATCCTAACGTCCCTTTACGCAATGTGCTGCTTTTGGAGGATCAAATTGCGATTCGCCAGATGATGGCCACTCTCATTGCCTACATGCCGAGTTTTCGGGTCGTGGCTCAGGCTGGAGATGTGCAGGAGGCGCTGCGACTGACCGAGTTGCATCGACCCGATGTCGTCGTGCTGGACTGGATGTTAGCCGCGGAAACCGGCCTTAGCTTCCTCAAAACCATTCAGTCTTGGCCGGTTCGGCCTGCCACTTTGGTTTTTTCCGCCAACACTACTCGGCATGTTGTTCAAGAAGCGTTTGCCCACGGCGCAGGCGGCTTTATTGAAAAGACTTCGGGCTTTTCGGATTTTACCGCTGCGCTCCAGGCTGTGGGCTCTGGTCGTGCTTACCTTGGTCCGACTATATCGGGAGTTATTTCAGGCATCGTCCGCAGTCCTGGACCTGATCTTTCCGGTATCACCCCTAGGGAATTGGAAATCCTACGGATGGTAGCTGAGGGGATGTCCTCCAAGTCGATTGGTCTGCGTCTGGGAATCAGCGTGCGCACCGTGCATAGCCACCGGGCTTCGCTTATTCGCAAGACGGGGCTGCATTCTGTGGCGGAATTAACCCGCTTTGCTTGTGATCGTGGTGTTGTGACATCTGTGGCGCCAACGCCGAACTTTTCCCGATCATGAGCCAGCTCCGTCGAGTCCTGGTGGTCGATGATGATGTGACGGTGCGTTTGCGTGTGCGTGACTTGCTTGCGTCGATTGATAACTGCGAGGTTTTGGAGGCGGCCGATGGTTATGCTGGGCTGGCTGAGATTGCGCGTCGACCGCCTGACCTGATATTGCTCGACTTAAACCTGCCTGGTTTAAGCGGACTGGAGGTCTGTGCTCACTTGCGCCGAGATCCTGTCGCATGTGAAATTCCCATTATTGTGCTTTCGTCCAGTGATGAGGACACCGCCATGCCTGCCGCGCTGGAAGCGGGGGCCGAGGATTACCTGCTGAAGCCAATCCCTGCACTCGAGTTGCGGGCTAAGGTTCGCATTATTTTGCGTCTGAATCGTTTTCATGCGCTCTCGGCCGAGCGTCATCGCCTGCGCTGGCTGGTTGAGCACTCGCTGGAGGCCCTGGTAATTCTGGATTCGGCTGGGTCTTTAGTCGCGGCGAACCCGCGTGCTTGCGAGTTGTTTGATTTGCCAGCGACTCCCGCCCCCGACGGCCTGGCCTTGCTTGGTCGTTATTATCGTCCTGATCCGGCCGATGCATTTGATCGTATCCGCGCCCGTGGTTTCAGCGCCGGCGAAGGCTTCGCGCTTTTTCTTCCCGAGACCCGTTTCTCCGCCTCCCGCTGGTTGCAGGCGAACCTGTTTAGTGACCCGGATAACCGTAGCGCCGATCTGCTGATTAAATTTACCGACCGCACGGGCGAGGTTCACCGAGAGCTTGAAACCTGGACCTTTCAAAATCTGCTGGCTCACAAGTTTCGCACGCCCCTAAACGGCATGGGGGCCACCCTTGATCTCGTGCTGAGTGACCCCGGTTTGTTGCAATCGACCCAAGCGCGGAAACTGCTGGCTAGCGCCCGCCTCAGCGCCCGACGACTTGAGGACTCGGTCATCGACGTCCTTCGCTACCACGACGCCCTGTGTGCGCCTGAATCCGACGCCACCGCTGCCGATCAGGATTGGGAGAAATTGCTCCACGAAACGGCCTCCGAGGCTGGCCTTGAACTACTCCGGATCAATAGTCGAGGTGCGGGCAGCGCACCGGTGCCTGGCTACTGCGTCGCTTCGCTCCGGCTGGCTTTGGTCGAGGTGATGGAAAACTACCGCAAATTCAGCGAGGCTCCGCGTCTGGGCCTAGATGCCAGCTTTCTCGGGCCTGACCGGTTGCGTTTATTCGCCCCCGGTCCGGCCTTGCCGCCTGAATTTGTAGCCCGGCTCGGCCGGCCCTATTGGCAGGTGGAGAAAAACTTCAGCGGCGAGATACCAGGTATGGGCCTGGGGCTCGCCACCGCCCGTCTTCTGCTGCGCTCCCAAGGTGCAGATCTCACCTTTTCTCTCCACGTGGACCCAGCCGGCTTGGTATCCGACTTCTCGCTGCCTTTGCCTCCATCTTTATGAAGCCCCTTCCCAGCGGGCAACTTCCGCGCATTCTTCTCGTTGATGATCAAGAGATTAACAGGGTAACTCTCGAGGCTATTTTATCCTCCGGAGAATATGAGCTGCACACCGCCGCGGACGGCTATGCCGCCCTAGATGCTGCCGCCCTCTACCGGCCTGATTTGATCCTGCTCGATATCATGATGCCCGAGCTAGATGGATACGCGGTTTGCCGACAGATCCGCGTCACCCCTGCGCTTGCCAGCATCCCAGTCGTGATGATTACCGCCCTGAACGATCAGGATTCCCGCCTCAAGGGTATCCAAGCCGGCGCGGATGATTTCATTTCCAAGCCCATCCCGATCGAGGAGCTCAGGGCTCGGGTCCGGACCATTACCCGCCTGAACCGCTTCCGCTCGATCGCCGAGCAACGCGCCCGCTTCGAGCACCTGTTTGAACTGTCGCCTGCCGCCATCGTGCTGGTCGACTCCGCCGGTCAACTCTGCGCGGTGAACGCCCGGGCCGACGATTTGTTGTCCGCCACCGGCCTACCCCCGCGCATTGGCTGCCCACTGTCTACGAGTCTGCCCGCCCCCGCTGTCGCGGAGTTGGCCGCCCTTACCGCCGCTGCCTTTGCCGGTCCTAATGATCCCAGCGCTATTACCGTCCGCCTAAAGGCTCCTAATTGCGATCGCGTCCTGCATGTCCGGGCCGCTCGCCTTGATGAAACCGATGGCCCGCTCGTGATGCTCTTGCTTGACGATATTACCGTCGAGGTTCGCGCCCGCGAGGCCATGGAGGCCATGAATCGCGACCTTGACGCTTTAGTGCGCGCGCGCACCCGCCAACTCGAGGAGGCCAATCAGCTCCTTATGTCTTACGCCGCCTTTGTTTCCCACGACCTGCGTTCCCCTCTTTGCGTGGTGAAAGGTTACCTTTCCTTGCTCGTGACTGGTCCCGCTCTGCTCGATCCTGAGGTGAAGAGTTGTATCACTCAGGCGCATGCGGCCACGCTCATGATGGAGGACATGATTACCAACATCCTGCGCCTCGCTTCCGACGAGCATTCCGCCAGCGGTCCCGAGCATCCGATCGACCCCCGGCCCATTATCGAGCGCCTTTGTTGGAAACTGGCCGCCGTCCAGCCTAAGCTCCGACCGATCATAAACATTTTGCCCCTGCCCCCCGTCCTCGCTTCCGAGCCCCTGCTTGAAAGAGTGTTCTTCAACATTGTCTCTAACGCTCTGAAATACTCCGGCGGCCGGTCAGAGCCCATGATTGAGATCGGGGCGCAGGAATCCCCCACGGGGCCGGTGCTCTACGTGCGGGATAACGGCGTTGGCTTCGACGCTCGCGACGCCGACCGGCTCTTCCGGGAATTCTCGCGTCTGCCCAGCGCCGCTTCTAGCGATGGCCTCGGTCTCGGTCTCTCCCTGGTATCGCGCCTGCTTCGTGCCCACCAAGGCCGCATCTGGGCCGAAGGCCGCCCTGGTGAAGGCGCTACCTTCTACGTCTGTTTCGGACCAGCTTCCACCGCCGCCGCCAAGATTTGAACCCCCTTAGCATCTTATGAAGCGATTCCCCTACCTGTTAGGTGCCGCCCTCCTGCTCGCTCTCGCGGCCTGTTCGCGCCCACCTGCCGCCATCGTTACCGTGGCACCCTCGCTTGCCGCCCAGCTGGATACTGACCTCCTACGACTGCGAGAGGAGGTCGAGCGCCTTGCCACCACTACCGTCTCACTTTACTCGCGCCGAGTCGAGATCATCCAAGGTGTGGACAAAAGCAAATACACCTTTTCCCGGGACGGCGCCTTTCATAAACCGAAGGACGATGGTGGCGCCGCGCTTTGGATCTCCGCCGTCCTGCCCGTCACGCCTGATATGCAGGAGGTGGCCTACCTAACGGAACCGCTCGACGCGGAGCTGATCCGCATCTGTCGCGAATTGCCCGCCGTGAGCCAAGCTTACTACAATGACCGGCACAGCCTAAACCGAATCTACCCTTGGTTCGACACTATCGCGCAGTATCCGCCGCGCATGAACATCCCCGAGTTTAACTTTTATTACCTCGCCGATGCCGCTCATAATCCTGATCGCAAGGGCGTCTGGGTGCCCGAACCTTACGTCGATCCCGCCGGACGCGGCTGGATGGTGAGCACCATAGCCCCCGTCTACGTGGATGAAAAACTTGAGGGCGTCCCCGGTCTTGACGTTACTATCGCCACCCTAGTGGAGCGATATTTCCGAGGCATTGACCGAGCCGTGGCCGTGGTCTCTCGCGAAGGTGTGCTGGTAGCCGCCACGGAAAGCGCCATCCAGCAGCTTGAAATGCCGCCTCTTAAGGACCATAAATATTTGGAAACGGTGAAGCTCGATACCTTCAAGCCTGAGGACTACAATATACTCAAGAGCACGCTCCGTCCCGTTCGCACCATGGCTGCACAGCTCCTCCAGGAAGGCCTTTCCTCTGTTACGGTGGAGCTTAAAGGCGAGCGCCACACCGCTTACGCTGCCCCTGTTCCTGAACTGGGTTGGACCGTGATTGAGCTTTACCCGAATTGAATCCCGTCAGTCCCAGTTCTCGGCCCGCCCTATCGTCGGTTCTTCGCTCTGTCGCCATTCTCGCGCTGGTCGCCGTGGCGGTGATGGTGCTGGGCGCCGTAGCGATTAATCAGGAACTCCGCAGTGATATCCGTAAGCGTGCAGTCGACCTTGGCCGGGAGCTCGCGTTCGGCGTCTCTCGCTCCGGTTCGGAGGATTTTTTGCGTTTTCGAGAAGAATTTACCTTCTCGCTTAGCCATCTGCCTTACGAGCGCTTGCTACAGCCGAGTGATGCCCCGTCCGAAACCCTAGTCCCGATTCGCCGGTTCCTGTCTCTAAACAAGGATATCCTTCGCGAACTCATCGTCATCGGGCCTGACAATCTTGGGCGCGCCATCCGCCTCGATCGGGAAAACTATTTCCACTTGTCCCCCCTCCTGCCTTTTGCGCCTCCCAGCGCCACGGCCGATACCACTCTCATAAGCGGCCTCGTCCAACCGGGCGACGGCCAGGTCCAAGCCCGCGTTTTTGCCGTCATCGATCCCGGTCTCTTTTGGCGCCAGCGGCTGACTACTTTCAGCCTCAGCCATCCTGATGCCTGGATTCACCTCCGGGATGCGGACGGCCGCACGCTGCTGGTTCGGCACGGCGGAAAACAAGTTACCGTGCTGCCTCGTTTCCGGCAGGAAAGCCTCGCCGTGCTCCAGACCGATTCACTCCAAGGCTACGAAGGCCGCCTCCTGCATCGCGTCGAACTCGGCGGCTCCACGACCTCTTTCATTTCCGCCTACATGCCTCTCAAGCTGGAAAGCTGGCATGGCCAACTGATCGTCTCCGCCGATGAGCAGGAGGTGATCGGCCCCGCATTTAAGGCGCTCGCCTTGCTCGCCGTCATGTCCGCTGTGTTGGTCGCGATTCTCTTCGCGATTTTCTTCCTCTTCACCCGCCAAAGCCATCGTAACCAAGCATTGATCGAGGATGAGCGCCGGCGGATCGCCGCAATTCTTAACACTGTGCAAAGCGGAATCCTTCTTGTGCACGAGCCCAGTGGCCGAATCGTCGAAACCAACGCCGCCGCTCTTCGCTTGATCGGCGTTTCAGCCGAGGAGCTTTTCGACCGTCGTATTGACGATTTTTTCCTCCCTTCGGACGACGGCGCCTCGTCACGCTTGCGCCTCGGCCCCGAAGCGGAATCCCGCTTTCGTGATAACCAAGGCCGCATCCATACCGTGCTCGCCAACACGGATATCCTTCAGTTCCGCGGCACCCGTTATCTGTTGTGCTCATTTGTAGATGTCACCCCGCTTAAGGTTACCACGGTCAATTTGCTTCGCTCGCAAGCCTCCCTGAGCGAAACCAACAACCGCCTGCAGGAGGCCATCTGTGACGCCGAGCGCTCCACTCGTGCCGCCGAGAACGCGAATCGCGCCAAGAGCGCGTTTCTGGCGATGATGAGCCACGAGCTGCGCACTCCCCTTAACTCTATTCTCGGACTTTCCGAATCCCTCATCGAACGCATCCACGGCCCCCTCACCGAAAAACAGTCGCGCTACCTCGATCTTGTGGTCTCGAGCGGCCGCCACCTGCTGGACCTGATTAACGACATCCTTGATCTCGCCAAAATCGAATCCGGCCGAGACGATATCGTGCTTACTCCCTATCAACTGCTCGAGATCTGCGAAAATAGTCTCCAGATCATTCAGCCCATGGCCTCGCGTCGTCGCCAGACCATCGAGACCCTCCTTCCGCCCCCGACTCTATGGGTCCGCGCCGAGCCCCGCCGCCTGCAACAGATTTTAGTTAATCTGCTCAGTAACGCCGTCAAGTTTACCCCCGAAGGTGGCCTGCTCGGCTTGCGCGTATCTATTGTGCAGGACGAAGTGCTCCTCGCGGTCTGGGACCGCGGCATTGGCATCGCGGCCGACCAGATCCCCAACCTTTTCCAACCCTTCGTCCAACTGGATGCCCGCCTCGCTCGGGATTACGGCGGCACGGGCCTAGGTCTCGCTTTGGTGAAACAACTCACCGCGCTCCACCGTGGTCGCATCGAGGTCATCAGCCAACCGGGTGAGGGATCTACCTTCACCCTCTTCCTGCCCCTACCGTCTGACTCCATCGATCCCCTCGCAGCCGTGCCCGGCGCGCCGGTCGTGCCCGCCGACATTTTCGCCACGCCCCTTTCCGGCCTCCGCCCTCTCGTGCTGATCGCCGAGGATATCCCTGCCAATATCATCGCGCTCAGAGATTATCTCGAGGCGAAGGGTTGCTGCGTCGAGACGGTCGCAAACGGCCGGGAAGCGTTGGATAAGACTGTCGCCCTGCGCCCTTCCGTGGTCCTGATGGATATCCAGATGCCCGTGCTGGACGGCCTCGCGGCCATCCGCCTGATCCGCGCCCACGCCGACCCTGCCGTCTCGGGCACGGCGATCATTGCCCTGACCGCCCTTGCCATGCCTTTCGACCGCGACGCCTGCCTGGAGGCCGGCGTCCAAGACTACGTCACCAAGCCCGCCAGCCCCCGTTTTGTCTACGGGAAGATCCTGCCTTTCCTCCCCCGCGCCTTAACCAAGCCGGCTTGAGCAAAGCCCGGTTTCTGCCTTCACCTTGGCCCGTCGCGCGCCCATGGTATTGGTTTTTACCATGTCATCCCCCTTCCTTACCGACGCTCAGGCCCGCATGAAAAAGACCGTGGACCACACCCTCCACGAGTTTTCCAATATCCACACCGGCAAGGCTAGCCCCTCCATGGTTGAGGGTATCATGGTCGAGGCCTACGGCGCCATGTCCCGCATCAAGGATTGCGCTGCCATCAGCACTCCAGACCCGCGCATGATTTTGATCACTCCTTGGGACCGCACCCTGACCCAGGCTATCGCCAAAGGCATCCAGATCGCCAATCTCGGTTTTAATCCCGCCGTCGACGGTCAGGTGGTCCGCGTCCCCCTTGCCGATATGTCCCGCGAGCGCCGCCAGGAGTTCGTCAAGGTCGCTCAACGTCTTGCCGAGGAAGGTCGCGTCCACGTGCGCAACGTTCGCCGCGACGTCATGGAAGGCGTGAAAAAAGCCAAACTCCCCGAGGATGAGTCCAAGCGCGTCGAGAAGGACATCCAAAACACCACCGATAAGGCCATTGAGGAGATCAACAAGCACCTCGCCACCAAGGAAAAAGACCTCCTCACCGTCGGCTAAGCGCCTCACGCGCCGTTTAAGGATTCCGTGCTTCGTCCTTCGGATTTTTCATCATGCCGGCCCCCGCCCAGCCCCGCCGTGTCGTCGTAAAGCTCGGCACGGGTGTTCTCACTCGCGGTATCGGGGAATTGAATACTGAACGCGTTGCCGCGCTTGCTGCCGATCTCGCCGCCCTGCGCAACGCCGGCTCCGAAGTCATCGTGGTCTCCTCCGGCGCCGTCGGCCTCGGCATGGGCCGCCTCGGCCTGAAAAAGAAACCCGCCGAAGTCTCCAGGAAACAAGCCTGCGCCGCCATCGGCCAGAGCCTACTCATGCAGACTTGGCAGCGCGCCTTTGACCCGCTGGGCCTCGCCGTCGCCCAGGTCCTGCTCACCCACGAGGACCTTCGCTCCCGCGCCCGCCATCTCGGGGTGAAGGCCTGCCTTGAGGAACTTCTCCACTACGGCGTCGTCCCTATCATCAACGAGAATGATACCGTGAGCGCCGCCGAGATTAAGTTCGGCGACAACGATACTCTCTCCGCCCTCGTCGCTGGCCTGGTCGACGCCGATCAACTCGTCATCCTCTCCACCGCCCCCGGCCTGATCGACTTGCAGGGCACCGGCCAGATCCTCCCGGTGGTCGAAAAAATCACCCCCGAAATCGAGGCCATGGCCGGCGGCACTACCGATGTCACTGCCACCGGCGGCATGATTTCCAAGATCACCGCCGCCAAGATCGCCCTGCGTTCCGGCTGCGGCGTATTCATCGCCAGCGGCGCCGAGCCGTCCATTCTCGCCCGCCTCTTCCGCGGCGATAACCCCGGCACCTATTTCATCCCTACCGGCGTCCCCCTCGAATCCCGGAAACGCTGGATTGCCCATTACCAGCGCCCCACCGGTCACATCCTGATCAACGCCTGCGCCGTGCCAGTGTTGCGCGACCAAGGTCGCAGCCTGCTCGCCGTGGGCGTCATTGGCACGCGTGGCCGCTTCAATGCCGGCGATATCGTCAATATCATCGGCCCCCACGAGGTCTTAGTGGCGCGTGGCGAGAGCGCATTCTCTGATGCCGAGGTCGCCCAGATCGCCGGCCTTGCCAGCGAACAACTCCGCCCGCTGTTCCCCGGCCGCAAACGCCTCGAAGTCATCCACCGCGATAACTTGGTGGTGCTTTGAACGTAATTTTTCTTTAAGCTGCTTAAGACGGCGCTTTGACCATGGCGTGCGATTTTAGTCTGGGTAGCGGGACTTTTGGTAGTATTTTATCTTACGAGTAAAATAAACGCGAACGTTCGGGTGGCTGGGTTCGATTTAACTTGCTAATAATTTGCTAAAAATTGCCCTACATCGCGCTGTATATGAGAATCTGCCTTCAGCTTGGGAAATTCACCCGCATTCTTGCATTAATCTTCTCCGTAGTTGGTCCGCGCTGCGCCGCCGATGCGTTGACTTACAACACGGAAGCGGTAATTTCCGGGTGGTCTGACCATTCTTGGGTTCTCCCCAGCGGTATTCCCGGCAAAGTGGACACCATTACCGCTACATTCAACCCGACGCTCAATACCACTGATTTTCCCTCGCTGGATGGGCTCGCTCTGCCGATTACCTTCGAATTTTCGGGGCTAACCTTAACCTCCTACCAAAGTCCAGCTCCTAAGTCGCTTGGTTACGCAGTTTACACGCCTACGGCGCCCTCGGCATTCGAGATCCACTGCGGCAAAGAGTTCTGGGCGATTGGCGCAATCCTTTCCGTGCGCAGCGAGGTGGATGAATCTTATTCCGATTCGATTCACACGATTGCCAGTGTCGCGCTTTCCGCACCTGGACCTCAAACCTCCTCTATCGGCTTGGGTTTCTACAGCGAAATCATGACCATGACCGCAAACAGTGGAGTAATCGACTTCGACTATTGGGAGGCAGTGAGCGCATTCTATGAAGACATCGATGGTAAGGGTCATTTGGTCGGAGGAGGCAAAATATTAGCTTCAGCCATTCCTGAGCCTGTGACCTATTCGGTCTTTGCTGGATGCCTACTGCTCGTCTTCGCCAGCGCCCGACGCCGTGCCCGGCGCTTGGCTACCATGCCCCAGGGCTGAACCGGCTTCGGGCTTACCGCCTGGCGACGGAGGTCGAGGCTGAATCAAACTTGCCTCTGCTGAGTCGACATTCGGGGGCCACTTCCGCACGCTTTGCCTCGCGCTCGAGCCCGGTAAACGCTCCGAAGATGTCCACCGCGCCAGCCTAGTGGTGTCCGGAGTCGCGTGGGGTGCGGGCCGGAAAAACCCGTTGCGCCGCGCGGGGCTTTGCGCGTCGATATGTAATTTCTATCGCGTTCCGGCTTAGGCGCACGTCGTGCGCTGGTTTTCCGGTTCGTGTCATGTCTTCCACATTCCCTCCGTCCCCACTTTTCCTACTCGCACCATGGATCGCATCGCCTCCGCCTTCGCCCGCGCCCGCGCCGAGAACCGCGCCGCTTTCGTCGCTTACCTCTGTGCGGGTGATCCGGATTTCAACACTTCCCTAGACGCTTGCCGTGCCCTCCTGCGCAACGGCGTGGACGTTTTGGAGATCGGTGTGCCCTTCTCTGATCCGCTCGCGGACGGGTTGACCAACCAGCTCGCGGCCCAGCGTGCGCTCGATGGCGGCATGACGATGGCGCGAGTCAATGAACTCGTCCGCGCCTTGCGGGTCGATTTTCCGGATGTGCCGCTGGTTTTTTACACCTATTACAATTTGGTTTTCTCGAACGGCACCGACGCCTACGTGCGTGCCGCCAAGGCGGCCGGGCTTGATGGGATGTTGGTGCTGGACCTTCCGCCGGAGGAGTCGGCCGATGTGGCGGCGGCCTGCGCACGGGAGGGGTTGAAGAGCGTTTTCATCGTGGCGCCAACTACTCCGGCGGTGCGGTTGCCCCGTATCGCGGCGGCGACTACGGGGTTCATCTACTACGTCTCGCGCGAAGGCGTCACCGGCGTGCGCGACGCGGTCGCGACTGGTATCCCCGAGGCGGTGGCGGCGATCAAGGCTTACACGACGCTCCCGGTGGTGGTGGGCTTCGGCATCGGCACTCGGGCTCACGTGGCCGAGGTCGCGCGGCATGCGGATGGAGTGGTGGTGGGCAGCGCGTTGGTGAACGTTATTCGCGACCACCTCGCGGAGCGGTCGGCGATCGCGCCGGCGATGGGGGCCAAGGCGGCTGATCTCACGGCGGGGACCCGTCGGGGCTAAAAACTTTTTAGCCCGGTTCATCTTTTGAGCGGGTTGTTTTTTTAATCTAAACAAAATAAGCATTTAGCCTTCGGATGCATCGTTATCCTTCTATGTTTACGCATCGGCGCGTGTTCCTTGGAGTTTTTGTTTTACTTTGGAATCACCGACCGCTCAGGTGCGCGGCGACTTTAACTTAATTTCGACACACGTGAGCACTCAACATACGCGAAAGACGTTTTTCGCCAAGGCCCTCGCCGGTCTGGCGGGCCTAGGACTTTTCGGTGGTGCGCGCCTCGCGGCCAAGCCCGCTGAGGCTGCCGCCTCTTCTGGTGATGCCGTCAAGGTGCCCTTCCGCATCGAGACAGATCCCCGCTCCGTCGCCCGCGAGGCGAATTCACTTTAACCGCCCGCGCGTTCGCAGCCGCCAATCCTCCGGATCATGTCCAACCTGTTTCCCAAGTCGGCCAACAAACTCCCGCTCCAGATCCTGATTTTCATCGGGCTCACCGCTGGGATCGTCCTCGCCGGCGTCACCTACTACGCTACTCCGAAATACACGCGCGTTGGCTACGCCCCGACCCAACCGGTGCCGTTTAGCCACGCGCTCCACGCCGGCCAGCTGGGCATGGATTGCCGCTACTGCCACAGCAACGTCGAGAAGTCTGGCCACTCCAATGTGCCGACCGCTCAGACGTGCATGAACTGCCACAACCAGATCAAGATCGACAGCCCGCTGCTCGCCCCGGTGCGTGCCAGCTACGCTTCGGGTGATTCGGTGCCTTGGCTCCGCCTCCATAAGGCTCCTGATTACGTCTACTTCAATCACTCCGTCCACGTCGCCCGTGGCGTGTCCTGCGTGAGCTGCCACGGCCAGATCAACGAGATGGACGTCGTTTACCACGCCAAACCGCTCTCCATGGGCTGGTGTTTGGAGTGCCACCGCGCGCCCGAGAAATTTATCCGCGACCCGAAACTTGTGACCAACCTGGACTGGAAGCATCCCGGCGGCGACGCCGGCCAGCTCGAGCAGGGCAAGAAATTCGTCCACGACTGGAACATTCAACCTCCCCAGAGCTGCTCCGGCTGCCACCGCTGATCGCCATCCCAGACGATGAAACGCAAATTTGACCATTCCGCGCCCGCTAACTCCGAGTCCCTAGCGACCGGCCCGCGTTACTGGCGCAGTCTTGATGACCTCGCCGCTAACCCGGCTGTGCAGGCCCAGCTGGAGCGCGAGTTCCCTGAGGGCGCGGACAACCTGAACGGCGTGGATCGCCGCAAGTTCTTCAAGTTAATGGCCGCGTCCTTTGCCCTCGGGGGCGTCGGTCTGGCCGCTGGCTGCCGCCGTCCCGAAGCCCAAATCCTCGCCTACGGTAAGTCGGTCGAGAACATCATCCCCGGCCTGCCGCTTTATTACGCGAGCGCTTTCCCAATCCGCCGCAACGCTATTCCCGTCCTCGCCGAGACGCATCAGGGTCGCCCGACTAAGCTCGAAGGTAATCCGGGCTTCGCTCCTTATGGTGGCGCCACTAACGCCTTGGTGCAGGCCTCGGTCCTCGATCTTTATGACGTGGATCGCGCCACCACCCACACCATCAAGGGTTCCGCTGCCACCGCCGCGCAGATCAATGATGTGCTCGCCGCGCTCGGTGCCGACGCCAAGGCATCCAAGGGTGAGGGCCTTGTGTTTTTGTCCGAGACTTCCGGTTCGCCAACCCGTGCCCGTCTCGTGGCCAAGTTGAAGGCCAGTCTGCCGAAGGCAGTATGGGCCGAGTATGAGCCGGTGGCCGACGAGGCCCCCGTGGCCGCCGCCGAGGCTGCTTTCGGTCGCGCCGACCTGAAGCCGGTCTATCGTTTCGCCAAGGCCAAGCGCATCCTCTCGCTTGACGCTGATTTCTTCGCTGCTGAAGCCGGCGCGCTGGCCTACGCCCGTGATTTTGCGAAGGGCCGCAAGGCTCTGACCAAGGACGCCGACCTGAACCGCCTCTACGCGGTTGAGAGCACTTTCACCCTCACCGGTTCGATGGCGGATCATCGCCTGCGGCTCGCCAGCAGTCATCTTCTAGCCTTCGCCGCCGCCTTGGCCGGCAAGGTCACCGGGTTGGATATCTTCTCCAGCCTCGCCCAAGGACTTGATTTCAAGGACAAGGACAAATGGCTTGCCGCTGCGGCGGCTGACCTGCTGGCCCACAAGGGCGAGAGCGTGATTATTGCCGGTGCCCACCTGCCCGCCGAGGTGCATGCCATCGTTTACGCGCTAAACGTCTCGCTCGGCGCCATCGGCCAAACCGTTGATTTTGTTGCGGTTCCCTCCGCCCCTGCCTCTGGCCTAGCCGAGGTTGCCAAGCTGCTTGCCAGCGGCGCGGTCAAGACCCTCGTCCTCTTGGGCGGTAATCCTGCCTATAACGCTCCCGCTGATCTCGGTTTCGCCGCGGCCATCACCAAAGCCGGTCAGGTGATTCGCCTTGGCTATCACGTCGACGAGACCGCTGCCGCTGCGCCCGCAGGTGTATTCCTCGCCGCTGCTCACTATCTTGAGTCTTGGGGCGACGCCCGCACCGCCGACGGCACCATTGTGCCGGTCCAGCCGATGATCCTTCCGCTCTTTGGCGGCCTGACCGAGCTCGAAGTCCTCGCGCGCATCCTCGGCGAGGGTAAGCCCGATGGTTACTCTTTAGTCTATGAGACCATCACGGGCCTGCCTGGGGTTGCCGGCGATAAGGGTTTCCGCCAGTTCCTGCACGATGGTCTGCTCGCCGACTCGGCTTATGCTAAGGTCGCCGTTAATTTCTCCGCCCGTGGCGTGAGCAAGTTGCTCGCTGCCGCCCCCGCCCCTGCTGTTGTTAGCGAGGAGAGCCTTGAGGTTCGCTTCGTTTTCGATGCCAAGGTCGACGACGGTCGTTTCGCCAACAATGGCTGGCTCCAGGAGTGCCCCGAGCCGATCACCAAGATTGCGTGGGACAACTCCATCCTCGTGTCACCCCGACTCGCCAAGAAGCTAGGCATTGAGCCCGGCGGTTCGATGATCCAGGTCGCGCGTAAGGAAAATGCCGCCTACTCGCAAGGTAAGGAAAAGGCTTTCATCGGCGAACTGGTGGTCGGCGGCCGCAAGGTCCGCGGCCCAATCCACATCCAGCCCGGTCTCTCCAACTGGACCGTCGCGGTCACTCTAGGTTACGGCCGTAAGGTGATCGGTCGTGTCGGTCACGATGTTGGGTTTGACGGCTACGCATTGCGCGGGACCGACGGCCTGAATATCGCTACCGGTGCCAAGCTCTCTGTTGTTCCGGGGGAATTTTACCTTCTGGCCAATACTCAAGAGCATTGGTCCATGGAAGGCCGTGACATCGTGCGCGAGGCCAACCTGGAGGAGTTCCGCGCCAATCCCGGCTTCGCCGCCGAGATGGGCATGGAGTCCCATGTGCCCCCGACCTATGGCGATCTCACGCCGTCGGAGTTCGCCAAGCTCTCCCGCGAGGAGCGCGCCAAGATCACGGCCGAGCGCG
>RGVP01000055.1 GCA_010027235.1 bacterium | reverse complement strand
CATGCCATGGCGCCTAAAGTGCTCGGCCATGGTTGCGGCCGGACCATCAGGCTGGGCCAAATCCTCGTCGGCAAGGCACCGCGAGGCAAACATGCGCCCGGTCGTGTATTCGCCAAGCGTCATCCAGAGCGGCGCCTCGCATTCATCACCGCAGAGCCAGTAGGCCAGGCCCATATGGTCTGGGTGCATGTGGGTGCAGATCACCCGAAGGATGGGCAGGCCCCTGAAAAACGAGCCGCGAATCGTCTGCCAGTGCGCCATGGTCTCGGGCGTGCTCACACCCGTATCAATGGCCGTAAAGCCCCTCCTGCCCTCCACCTCATCCTCAACAAGCCAGAGGTTGATGTGATCAAGCGCAAATGGCAGGGGCATGCGCAGCCACCAGACCCCACCCCGAGAGGGGCTGCCCGCCTGAAGCTCCGTGAGCTCGCCTGGCGTCGGGATGGTCAGATCCGCATAGTGAATCTCATGCTCGTGGGGGCGCAAGGCAGGCGTAGGCCGGGGTGCAGTCATGCCCTCAATGGTCGCATTTTCGGCCCTACACTTGGGCAATGAGAATTGCCCTAGCCTCCCAGTCGCCCCGCAGAACAACGACAATGCCCCGCTCGCCCACTCCTACCGCAACTGGTTCCTCGACTACGCCAGCTACGTCATCCTTGACCGCGCCGTTCCCCACCTAGATGACGGCCTGAAGCCCGTCCAGCGCCGCATCCTTCACACCCTCTGGGAAAAAGATGACGGTCGCTTCCACAAAGTCGCCAACATCGTCGGCGCCACCATGGCCTACCACCCGCACGGCGACGCCTCCATCGGCGCCGCGCTCGTCGGCATGGGCCAGCGCGGTTGGCTGATCGAGCCCCAGGGCAATTACGGCAACACCCTCACCGGCGACGACGCGGCCGCGCCCCGCTATATTGAGTGCCGCCTAACCGTCTTCGCCCGCGAGGTGCTGTTCAACCCCAAGACCACCAACTGGCAAAAGTCCTACGACGGCCGCAACCAGGAGCCCGTCGCTCTGCCGGCCAAGTTCCCCATCACCCTGCTCGAGGGCTGCGAGGGCATCGCGGTGGGCCTGACCACCAAAATCCTGCCGCATAATTTTAACGATCTCTGCCGCGCCGCGATCAACCACCTGCAGGGCAAAACTTTTCGCATCCGGCCGGATTTCCCTTCGGGCGGTATCGCCGATTTCTCCGCCTACCACGACGGCGAGCGCGGGGCCAAGGTGAAGGTCCGCGCCAAGGTCGAGCAGCGCTCGCGCACCCAGTTCGCCATTACCGAGCTGCCCTTCGGCGCCACCACCGAGTCGCTGAAGGCCTCGATCGAGGGCGCCATCGCCAAGGGCAAGTTGAAGGTGAAGCGCATCGAGGACATGACCTCCGAGACGGTCGAGATCCTCATCGAGCTCGGCGCCGCCGCCGAGCCGGACAAGTTTATCGACCAGCTTTACGTCTTCACCGACTGCGAGCTCACGCTCTCGCCCGCCGCCTGCGTCATCATCGACGACAAACCCTCCTTCATGGGCGTATCCGAGATCTTGCGACGCTCGGTCGATCGCGCCCGCGCCCTGATCGGCCGCGAGCTGGAGATCCGCCTCGGCGAGCTCGACGACCAGTGGCACGCCGACTCGCTGGAGCGCATCTTCATCGAGGAGCGCGTCTACCGCCGCATCGAGGGCGCGAAGACTTGGGAGGCCGTGCTGGCCGAGATCCGCGAGGGGCTGAAACCCCACGTGAAGAAGCTCCGTCGCGAGGTGACGGATGACGACGTCGCCCGCCTCACCGAGATCCGCATCAAACGCATCTCCGCCTACAACCGCTTCAAGGCCGACGAGGCTATCCTCGCCCTTGAAAAGGAGATGAAGCAGGTGAAGCATGACCTCGCCCACCTCACCGACACCACCATCGCCTGGTTCGAGCGCCTCCAGGAAAAGTTCGGTAAGGGCGTAAAGCGCCGCACCACCTCCGACGAGATCGAGCAGATCAGCGCCGCCTCCGTCGTCACCGCCAACCAAAAGCTCTACGTCCAGCGCGCCGAGGGTTTCATCGCCCTGAACGTGCGCAACAAGGATGACTTCGAGTTCGTGCAGGACTGCACCCCGCTGGACGACGTGGTCGGCTTCATGCCCGACGCCACCTGCAAGTTGGTTAAAGTTTCCGATAAAGTTTTTATCGGCAAGGATTTGGTGCATGTTCACGTCGTGCCTAAGGAAGGCGACAACCGCTTCTACACCTTGATTTATCAGGACAAGGAGAGCGGCAAGGCCTTCGCCAAACGCTTCCAACTCGGCGGCATGACCCGCGAAAAAATCTACAACCTGGCCGCCAGCGAGGGCAGCAAACTGGTCTTCCTCGACGAGACGAAGAACCCCGAGAGCATGCCCAAGGCGGTGACGATCTACCTGAGCGGTCGATGTTCGGCGCGGGTGAAGGAGTTTGTCTTTGACCTGAGCGAGTTAACGGTCGGCGCGCGCGGCAACAAGGGTGTGACCGTGACTCAATACCCCATCCGCGACGTTAAACGGGCCTGAGGGGCGGTGGTGGTGGGAAGCGCAAAGCCGCAAAGACGCGAAGTTCCGCGAAAGGGTGGTCAACTTTGGGGAGTCCACCCTTTGCGTCTTCGCGTCTTTGCGCTTCATCTGGCTTTATCTTCATCATGAATGCTCTTCGCTTTTGGTTTTCGCTCGTCCTCGTTGGCATGCTCGGGGTCATTGGCTGGGCCAGCAACCGCTGCGCTCTGTTCGAGATTCCCGGCGAGGTGTTGCGGCATCCGTGGTTTATCGCCACCCTGTTCGACGCCTACCTAGCCTTCGTCGCCTTCTGGGTGTGGGTGGCGTGGAAAGAAGGGACAACGGCGGCGCGGGCGCTATGGCTCGTGGTTATCCTGCTCTGGGGCAACCCGGCCATTGCGCTCTATATGCTGCTTGAACTCGCGCGCGTGCGCCGCGATGGCGGTGGGTTGGACGCGGTGTTTACCCGCAAGCGGCCCGGGGCGCTGACCTTGCCCGCGATTCTTTTAGGATTAGGGTTGGTCGTTTACTTGATTGGGGCCAAGAATGTCCTCTTTGCGTGATTCCCCGTTGAGCTCCCCTGTTGTTCCCACACTTCCGCCCGCCCCCCGGGCCGGTTTTTGGCAGCGCCGCGTGCGCGATCCGCTGCTCGCGCTCCTCACCCAGGGGGCCACGCCTCAGAAACTGGCCTCGGCCATCGCGTGGGGCTTTGTCTGCTCGCTGTTTCCTTTTTTTGGCTGCACCACCGGGCTCAACGCTTTGGTCGGGCTTTGGCGCAAACTCAACCAGCCGCTGCTTCAGGCGATCAATTACGCGCTGAGTCCGCTGCATTTGGTAATGATTTTGGTCTATGTGCGTATGGGGGAATGGCTGTGGCAGGCCGAAGATGGGCATTTTACGCTGCATGGTATGCTTGAGTCGTTCCACGAGTTGAGCTTTGGCGAGTTTTTGCGGGAATTTGGCTGGGTGGGTGCACACGCCTTTACCGGCTGGCTGGCGTCCGCGCCGGCGCTGTTCGTGATCGTTTATTTCCCGGCCCGAGCGGGGCTTCGGCGCTTGAGCCATTTGCTGCCAGATCGCGGGCGGGAGTAGGGCAGATGCCCGCCGGTGTTTTTGTGGTTCGACTGGCCTTGCTTACACGGCGTGTATATTCAAGAAAATACTAATAAAGTATTGTCTATCTAAATTTTATACAAATTTTAAAAGAGAAACTTCTGGGGAAGAGTTTACGCAAATGTCACGCCAGCGGTTTGAACGAGGAGGCAGGTGCGAGATTTGTTAGCCTCTGTATGCATCACATGAAAACTTACTCCCTCCTGCTCTTGGCCGCCTTGGCCTCTACGGGCAGTGCTTATGGCGCCGCCTTCACCGCTGGTAACCTGGTGGTTGAACGTGTCGGCAATGGATCTGCCACGTTGACCAGCGCGGCGACGCCAGTTTCGGTCATTGAATATACGTCTTCGGGTAGCTCGATCCAAACCCTCAACCTTCCTACGAGCGATTCCACTCAGGTGACGGACTCCGGTAGTGCTACGTCGAATGGTTATCTCAATTTCTATAATGGCTATCTTGGGATTTCCGGATACAACACGGCGTCGGGCACTTCATCGGTCGCTGCATTAAATACTAAAGTGGGCACTATTTATGGTTCAGACGGCAATCTTGCGAGCAGGACAGCGTTCCCAACTGGAGGCCCTTCTGGAACGCCCCCTTCCCCGTTCTCCGGAAACAATTTCCGAAGCGTTATTCCCACCGGGACTTCTACGTTCTACGCGACTGGAGCTTCGTCTGGCGCTCCTAATACTGGTGGTGCTTGGTATTACGACGGTGCGGCCTTCACTCAAGTAAGCTCGACTGTAACCGGTCAGCCGACTAATTTTCGTAATGTAGAAATTTACGGAGGTCAGCTGTTTGCAACCAGCGGTGCCACCACTGGTTATGGAATTTTTTCGATTGGTAGTGGGCTGCCCACGGCTTCAGCGCAAACCTCTTCATTGACCATCAATATGGGCTCGGGAGCCAGCCCTTATGGGTTTGTTATGTTTGATACGAATGCTGACACTACACTCGATACAGCGTTTATTGCCGATGATCGCACCGCTGCCGGCGGAGGTCTCAATAAATACACTTTTAATGGTTCCACCTGGACTAATAGTTACAGTTTGCTTGTGAGTTCCACAGGGAATGCGCTTACCCCCACCGCAGCAACTGGCAACCAGGGCATTCGTGGACTTGCCGGCTCTTACGATCCCGTGACCGGGTTTACTTTGTATGCGACCACTACCGAAACTAACAATAATCAGCTAATTAAGATTATTGATTCCGGCACTAGCACCCCTACTAGCTGGACTCAGCTCGCTACTGCCGGAACAAATAATGCTTTTCGGGGAGTGGATATTATCACTACCGCCGTTCCAGAGCCCTCCACCTATGCCGCGATCTTGGGCGGCGTGGCGCTCCTCGGCGTTGCCGCTCGCCGCCGTCGCTCAGTTTAACCGGGCTTAGGCGTCTGAATTCGATTTAAGGTAAGGGCCGGCGAGGATTTCCTCGCCGGCCTTTTTTGCGTTCAGTCCGCACGGGTTTTGGTCTGGGGAGCCACACCCGTCCCGGGTGTGGCAGCAGTCGTCTCGCCGCCCCCGACACGCGTAATTACTGTGCTCCCCTCACCAACAAAAGCCCAGGCCCCGACCAGCGGTCGGGGCTACATTTCGATCAGGCCTCGGGCGGGGCGGACTCGGCGGCGGCTTGTTGTTCCTCGGTTTCAACCACCTTCGCGATGCTGAGGAGCTTGTCGCCCTCGGCCAGGCTGAGCAACTTCACGCCTTTGCCGCCGCGGGCGACCTCGCGGATCGTGTTGACCGGTGTGCGCACGCTCTGACCCTTGGCGGTCAACAACATGACCTCGTCCGTGTCCTTCACGCTGAGGGCGCCGGCGATGTTGATCGAGCCATCCTCGGGCAGGTCGATGGCCCAGACGCCGCTGCCGCCGCGGTTGACCAGGCGGTAGTCCTCAAAGCGGGTGCGCACGCCGAGGCCGGCCTGGCTGGCGACGAGGAAGCGGGCCTGGTGGTCGACCACTTCGAGCACCTCCAGGTAGTCGCTCTCCAACTTGAACTTCATGCCGCGGACGCCGCCGGTGGCGCGGCCGGTGTCGCGGAAGAGGATCTCGCCGGATTCGGCGTCTTTCTCGGCCAGGCGGACGGCGAGGCCCTGGTGGGAGAGGAGGAGGAGCTCGTCGGCGCCGGTGGTGAGCACGCACCCGATTACGGTGTCATCCGCGTCGAGGTTGATGCCGATGAGGCCGTTTTCGCGAGTGGCGTTGGTGTAGTCGGCGAGGGCGGTCTTCTTGATCGTGCCGGCCTTGGTCGCCATGACGAGGAAGCGGTCGCCGGCGAAGTCGCCGAAGCAGAGCATGGCGGCGACTTTTTCGCCCTCGTCGAGGGCGAGGAAGGATTTCACGGACTTGCCCTTGGCGGTGCGCACGCCCTCGGGGATGGTGTAGACCTTCTTGGCGAAGCACTGTCCGTGGGTAGTGACGAAGAGGATAAAATCGTGGGTGGAGGCGGTGAACAGATGCTCCACGAAATCGTCGTCGTAGGTCTCGGCGCCGATGACGCCCTTGCCGCCGCGTTTCTGCGAGCGGTAGTCGGCGGAGGGGGTGCGTTTGATGAAGCCGAGGTGGGAGATAGTGATGACGCAGCCCTCGTTGGGGATAACGTCCTCCATGCGGAAATCGCCAAGGGCGCCGACGATCTCGGTTTTGCGGGCGTCGCCGTATTTTTCCTTCATCGCAAGGAGCTCGGTCTTGATGACCTCGCGCAGGCGCCAGTCGTGCTCGAGGATCTCCTTCAGGCCGGCGATGAGGGTCTGGAGTTCGAGGTATTCGGCCTCGATCTTGCCGCGTTCCAGGCCGGTGAGCTGGTAGAGGCGGAGTTCGAGGATGGCGATGGTCTGGCGTTCGGAGAGCGGATACTTCGCCATCAGCCGGTCCTTGGCCTCGTCGCGGCTGGCGGAGGCGCGGATGATTTTTACGAAGTCGTCCAGGTTATCCAGGGCGATGATGTAGCCTTCGAGGATGTGGGCGCGGTCCTCGGCCTCCTTTAGCCGGAACTTGGTGCGGCGGGTGACGACGTCGCGGCGGTGCTCGACGTAGCAATCGATCAGCTCGCGGATGTTCATCTGCTTCGGCCGTTTCTTGTCGAGGGCGAGCAGGGTGACGCCAAAGGACGACTCGAGGGCGGTTTTTTGGTAGAGCTGGTTGAGGATGGGCGAGGCCTGTTCGCCGCGTTTCAGCTCGATCACGACGCGGGTGTTTTCGTCGGACTCGTCGCGCACGTCGCGGATGCCCTCGATCTCCTTTTCGGTCACGAGCTCGGCGATGCGGACGACAAGGTTGGCGCGGTTTACGTTGTAGGGGATCTCGGTGATGACGATTTGTTCGCCGGTCTTGGATTCCTCGGTGTGGGCCTTGCCGCGGATGCGGACGATGCCCTTGCCGGTCTTTAGGTAAGACAGGATGCCCTCGCGGCCGGCGATGGTGCCGCCGGTGGGGAAATCGGGGCCCTGGATGAAGCCGCAGAGGTCGTCGAGGGTGGTGGTCTGGGGTTCGTCGAGGACCTTGACGATGGCGGCGATGAGCTCGTGGAGATTGTGCGGGGGGATGTTGGTGGCCATGCCCACGGCGATGCCGGTGGAGCCGTTCATCAACAAATTGGGCAGGGCGGAGGGGAGGACGGTGGGCTCGGTGGTGGACTCTTTGTAGTTCGGTGCGAAATCGACCGTGTCCTCGTCGATGTTGGCCAGGAGTTCCTCGGAGATGTTCTTCAGGCGGGCCTCGGTGTAACGGTAGGCGGCGGGCGGATCGCCCTCAACGGAGCCGAAGTTGCCCTGGGGGTCGATCAGCGGGTAGCGCATGACCCAGTGTTGGGCGAGGCGGACGAGGGTGTCGTAAACGGACGAGTCGCCGTGGGGGTGGTAGTTCTTTAGCACTTCGCCGACTACGCCGGCGCATTTGTCGAAGGCGCGGTTGTGGAGGAGGCCCTCGCGCAGCATGGCGTAGAGGATGCGGCGTTGAACGGGTTTGAGGCCGTCGCGGGCGTCGGGCAGGGCGCGGGCCACGATCACGGACATCGAATACTCGATGTAGGCCGACTGCATGATGTCGGTGATGTTGGCGTTGGAGAGTTTTTCGTTGGAGGTGAAGGACACGGCGGGGGGGGGAAGTAGCGAGTAGCGGGTAGCTGGTAGTGAGTAGTCGGAAACGGAGCCGGAGGTGGACTAGCGGGTGGCTCGTTCCAAGCCGTTGATGTAGCCTTGGAGCAGGCGGGAGACTTCTTCCGCGTCGGCTTGGTGGGCGGTGGTGTCGGCGTAGTCTAGATCATGGGCGAGGATCAGGTGATAGAGGCATTCGTCGGCGGAGGCTTGGGCGATGTTGTAGAACTTTAGTTTGTCGGGGGTGGTGCGCTTGCGAAAATCTTCGACGAAGTTGGCGGCAATGCTGGCGGCCGAGCGGCGGAGTTGTGAGGTGAGCGCGAATTGCTCGTGAGACGGGAAGGATTGGGTGAGGGCGTAAACCGCGAGGGTGAACGCGTGGGCTTTTGGCCACACCATCACGTCGCGGAAGGATTGTGATTGGATTGTCATGCTCGTTACTCGCTACCCACTACTCGCTACTTCAATGCGTCTTTGCGCTTCCACTCATGCATCTAGGAATTGGACGTTGAGGGCGTTGTCCTCGATGAATTGGCGGCGGGGGGGGACTTCGTCGCCCATGAGGAGGGTGAACAGCGCGTCGGCCTTGGCGGCATCTGCGATGTCGACCTTCAGCAGGCGGCGTTTTTCCGGGTCCATGGTGGTCTCGAAGAGCTGCTTCGGGTTCATTTCACCGAGACCCTTATAGCGCTGTATCCCGAGGCCCTTGCGGCCGTTGGCGCGGATGTGAGCGACGATCTCGAGCGGGCCGTGGAGTTCGGTTTTCAGTTCGGTTTTGAGGCCGGGGTTTTCGGTGACGAGGAAGCGCGGTTCGGTCGGCGTGGCGGTGAAGCGGTGGCCGTCTAGGCCGAGGCGGGCGAGAGCCACGAGGCACTTGGTCATCTCGTTGCTCTCGTAGATCTCGTGCAGGGTGACGCGGCGCTGGGCGCCGGGGCCGGTGCGCGGCGCGGGTGCGGCCGCGGGTTGCGGCGATTCGGTGCCGGCAGCGAGGTCGGCCGGGAGAGGCGTGGCGGTGACGGGCTGGCCGAAGTCGGCGGCGAGCCCTTCGCGAGCGAGGAAAGCGGAGCGGGCGTGTTCGTCGGCGAGGAACTCGTGGGTCTCCTTGTTACCCTCACGGATGCGGGCGAGATAGCGGGGGAGGGCGCGGGTCTCGGGGTGGTGGGCGTCGAGGTAGGCGGACAGTTCGGCACCGTAGCGAGTGACGCCCGCGCCGAATTTTTCCAGCAGGGCGAGGGTTTCGACTAGTTGCTCCACTTGTTCAGCGGGGAACAGGTGGCCGTCGCGCAGGCGGGTCTTCGGAGCCGAGTTCGAGCAGGATGCGATTGAGCTGGTCGTCGTTGTCGACGTATTGCTCGCGCTTCTTGCGCTTGATTTTGTAGAGCGGGGGTTGGGCGATGTAGACGTAGCCTCGCTCGATCAGGCCACGCATCTGGCGATACATGAAAGTCAGCAACAGGGTGCGGATGTGCGAGCCATCCACATCGGCGTCCGTCATGATAATGATCTTATGGTAACGGGCTTTTTCGGCGTTGAAGCCGCCGATGGCCTCTCCGCCCTCGCCGATGCCGGCGCCGATGGCGGTGATCAGGGTTCGGATTTCCTCGTTGGAGAGCACCTTGTCTAGGCGGGCCTTCTCGGTGTTGATCAACTTGCCGCGGAGGGGGAGGATGGCCTGGTAGCGGCGGTCGCGGCCCTGTTTGGCGGAGCCGCCGGCGGAGTCGCCCTCGACGATGTAGAGTTCGGTATTTTGCGGATCGCGTTCAGAGCAGTCTGCGAGTTTGCCGGGCAGGCCGCCGCCGGAGAGGGCGCCTTTGCGAATGGTCTCGCGGGCCTTACGGGCGGCCTCGCGGGCGCGGGCGGCATTCAGGGACTTGTCCACGATACGTTTGCCGACCTGGGGGTTGGTCTCAAAATACTGGGTGAGGCCCTCGTAGCTGAGGGAACCGACGATGCCCTCGACCTCCGGGGAGAGCAGTTTGACCTTGGTCTGGGACTCAAACTTGGGGTCGGAGTGTTTGATCGAGATGACAGCGGCGAGGCCTTCGCGCACGTCGTCGCCGGTGATTTGGGGATCCTTGTCCTTCAGGAGGTTGTTGGCCTTGGCGAACTGGTTGATGGTGCGCGTGAGGGCGGAGCGAAAGCCGGACAGATGGGTGCCGCCATCGGGGTTGTGGATGGTGTTGGTGTAGCAGAGGACCTGATCGTTGTAGGTGTCGTTGTATTGGAGGACGACCTCGACGTGGATCTCGATGGGTTTGTCGTCGAGGGTGGTGGTCATTTCCTTGTGGATGCGCACCGGGACGGCGTGGAGGACTTCTTTGCCCTGATTGAGCTGCTTCACGAACTCGACCACGCCGTCCTTGTAGAGGAACACCTCCGGGGTGGGCACGGAGGGGCGTTCGTCTACGAAGCGGATTTCGAGACCGGAGTTGAGGAAGGACAACTCGCGCAGGCGTTTGGCGATGGTGGCGGCAACGAAGACGGTGGTCAGCTTGAAGATCTCCGGGTCGGGTTTGAAGGTGACGAGGGTGCCGGTGGAGTTGGCGGCGCCGATGACCTCGAGTTTTTTGACCACTTTGCCTTGGGCGAAGCGCATGTGGTGGACGTGGCCGCCCTTGGAGACCTCGACCTCGAACCACTCGGAGACGGCGTTGACGCACTTGGCGCCGACGCCGTGAGTGCCGCCGGAGAACTTGTATCCGCCTTGGCCATACTTGCCGCCCGAGTGGAGGGTGGTGAGAACCATCTCGACGCCGGGGATGCCGTAGACGGGGTGGATGTCGACCGGGATGCCGCGGCCGTCGTCGCGGATGGAGATGGAGCCGTCGACGTGGATGGCGACCTCGATGCGGTGGCAATGGCCGGCGAGGTGTTCGTCGACGGAGTTGTCGAGGACCTCGGAGACGCAGTGGTGGAGGGCCCTTTCGTCGGTGCCGCCGATATACATGCCGGGCTTTTTGCGGACGGCCTCGAGGCCCTCGAGTTTACCTAACTTGGATGCATCGTAATCCGCGGCACTTGATGCTTCGGGTAAAGGGTTGAATTCGTGCGAGATAGGGGGCTGGACTGGGTCGAGGGAATCGGGCATGGGGAAGGAGGTCGGCGGGAGAAAAAAGGAGTCCTTAAAATCATGCGAAAAGCTGAGGCGGGACAACCCTTATTCTGGGTAGTTTTTTGACCCGCGCGGGAGCCCTTAAACACGTGTCGCCACAGTCCCGTTACGAGGATTTTCCCCGTTCGTTACGCTTCGCTCACGTGTTCGACACATAGCGCGATTATGATGATGGAGTCCCTTAACTATATTATGAAACACTCCTCCTCGTCTCGTCTCGCCGCGACTCTGCTCGCCGCTTTCGCTGCCGTCTCCGCGCACGCTCAAGTCACCGGACCCTCGTCCTCCGCTTCCCCCTATGTTTTGCCCGTCGCTTCCGGTTGGTCCTCCACCAGCATATTGACCGTGGGTGATACCGGTTCTTCCACCACTAGCTATCAAATGGCCGGCATTCCCGACGGTCTCGGTGCCTACGACAACGGCAACGGCACCTTCACCGTCCTTATGAACCATGAGATCGCCAACAACAAGGGCGTTGCTCGCGGTCCTCTTTCCAAGGGCGGCTTTGTTTCCGAGTGGGTGATTAACAAATCCGACTTGTCGGTCGTTTCCGGTGCCAACCTGATCAAGAATGTTTACGGTTGGGACAAGGCGGCCCAGGCCTCCAACACCACCGCGACTACCGGTCTGGCCTTTAACCGCCTCTGCTCGGCCGATCTCGCTCCCACCACCGGTCTTTATAACAGCGCCAGCGGCAAGGGCACCCAAGCCCGCATTTTCATGAACGGCGAAGAAAGTGGCACCACCGGATGGGCTCTCGCCAATGTCGCCACCGGCGCGGATAAGGGCAACACCTACATCCTCGGTAAGTTTAACCTCGCCACCAACAGCGCCACTTCCTCTTCCACCGCCGTCGGCGGTTGGGAGAACCTGCTCGTTAATCCCTTGGCCCAAGACAAGACTGTGGTTATCGGCAACAACGATGGCGGATCTGGGATTATGAGCAATGCCGTCGCTGTTTATGTTGGCGACAAGCAGACCACCGGCAGCGAAATCGAGAAAGCCGGCCTGACCAACGGCACGTTGAAGTTCGTCAACGTCACCGGTATGGCCACCGAAGGCTCCACCAGTCGTGGCGCCACGGTCGCTCCCAACACCGTCGCCAACGGCACCCGTTTCAGCCTCAGCGACACCACCTCGACCACCTTCCTCCGTCCCGAGGACGGCGCATGGAACGTCAAGAATTACAATGAGTTCTATTTCGTGACCACCGACCGCGTCGATTTGGCTGCCGATGGTCTCGGCGCTCAGGTCGGCAACAGCCGTCTCTGGCGTCTGACCTTCGAGGACATCACCAACCCTGATCTCGGCGGCAAGGTGGATATCCTGATCGATGGTCGCACCGTCGGCGGCCAGAAGGTTCAAATGTTCGACAACCTCACCGTGGCCGATGACGGCATGATTTACCTTCAGGAAGACGTCGGCGAACGACGAGGAGACCTCTGGCGTCATCGATATCACCTCGATCCTCGGTCGTAACGACGGCAAGACCTACCTCTTGTCGGTCGACCAGGCGCACTACACCACTGGTATCTCGACGGCGAACGTTGAGGGTGGCCAATTGCTCCTTCTAGCCTCCCCTGTTCCCGAGCCCTCCAGCTACGCCGCCATTGCCGCCGTCGCGGCCCTTGCCGGTGCCGTGGTTACCCGCCGTCGTCGCAACGCCTAATCCGCCTCGCGCTACGTGCATCTCGACGGTCGCCCGCATTCGCGGGCGGCCGTTTTTTTTGCTCCCGTCGATTTTGAGGGCCCGTCTCTCCCCGGCCAAAGTCGCGATCGTCAGTATTTCGTGACCACCTGGACGATCTGAAAAAATCCTTTCGACCTCGTCAGTTCGACATAAAGCGTCACCACCGGCGTCAAGTCGGCCAGATTGCGATTAACGTAGCCGGTTTGGCTCAACACGCCCGTCGCGCTCAGGCCGAAGGGAACCAGACGCGCGGTCGCGTTCAAGTCCTCGCGCAGCCAGACCTGATAGGTCGTGAAGGGCTGTGGATTGAAGACCAAACGGAGCCGGCGGGTTTCGCCCGCGGCGCTCTCAACCGCGATCTCTCGGGCCGCGAACGTCAGCCCGGGTAGCCGCACCGAGATGGCGTCGACGCCGTCGAAGCTCGCCGCGTAGGTGTCCAGCGAACGCTTCGCCGGACCGCCCGCAAGGGTCCCGTCGATCTGGTAGGTGGAGCCATGGCAACCGCAGCGAATAAGATCCGAGCCGGCGTCATAGGCGTTGACGATGCAGCCTTGATGCGTGCACCTAGCGGAGACCGCGTAAAACACGCCACCGGCCGCGCGGCTGAGAACGATCGGAGCGTCGAGGCCTACGTTGAGCCGCACCGAGCCGCCCGCATTCAACAGCGCCGGGAAGTCCCCGGTTTTTAGGTTGAGCGTGCCGATCGATTCGACGGGATCCGCCGCCGACAAAACCGCGGGGCGGAAAATGCCCCCGAAAACGGAAGCAGCTGTGCCCAGCATCAATTGGCGCACCGCGGTGCGGCGGGGAATAGGATTATCCGGGCACACGTCGATCACATGACGAAGGCGCGGGGGTTGACGGCAATGTGTTTGGGTGGGCGTCGCGCCGGTTTCACATTCGTGACGCGGCCTTGAGGAGATCGGGCCGGTCAAAAGCTTGCGGGTCGCTCGCCGTCTCGCCACGGTGCGGGCAAAATTCTCCCATCCGCCTTGTGAAACTCTCTGTCAAAGTCGATTATGCCTGCCGCGTGCTGGTGCAGCTTGCGCGTATGGATGGTCGCGAGGGTTTAGCGCATATCGAGGAGCTGGCCCGCATCGAGGCCGTCCCGGCGACTTATCTCGTTCAAATCCTCGGCGAACTGCGCAACGGCGGGCTTATCACCAGCCGGCGCGGCAAACAGGGTGGCTACGCTTTGGCCCGCCCGCCCGCGGCGATTTCGTTGCTCGATATTGTCACCCTTATCGAGGGCGACGTGCTCGACCTCGGTGGCGCGGCCGAGGGTGCCTCCGGCAAACGCGTCGCTCAGGCCTGGCGCGAGGTGCGCGCGGTGCTGGCCGCCAAGTGCGCCGAGGTAACCCTCGAGAAGCTCGCGGCCAAAGCGGGCGGCGAAATGTATTACATCTAATCAGGCTCAGGCGAGATTCGGGCCCCTCCGCAATCGAGCGTTGAACCCAGCGCGGGGGCGGGCATGCAAGGGAATCATGCCGCATGCCGTGTTAACCCAGTTGCTGGTGGTGCAGGATCGCGACGCCCGTCGTCGCCAGCTCGAGCAGCAGCTCGCCGCTGTGCCCGGCGATCGTGCCCGGGTGGAGAAAGACATCGCGGCCGACAAGGCCGGCATTGACGGCGCGCGCGACGAACTGCGCGGGCTGGAAACGAAGAAAAAATTGCTCGAGACCGAGATTGGCTCCGCCGAGACGAAGCTCGCCAAGTATCGCACCCAGCAGCTATCGGTGAAAAAAAACGACGAGTATCACGCGCTCGGTAAGGAGATCGCCACCATGGTCGCGGAGATCGGCACGCTGGAGGGGCAGGAGCTGGAGATCATGTATCAGATCGACGAGGCGAAAAAACGTTTTGCCGAGGCCGAGGCTGTGCTGAAGGGCAATATTTCCAAACATGAGAGCCGCTTAGTCACGCTGGCCGAGCGGGAGAAAAATCTCGCGGCTGAGCTGGTCGAGGCGCGGGCCGCGACGGCGGAGTCGCGGGTCGGGCTGGCCGAGCCCACGATCAAGATTTACGACCGGGTAGCGACGCGGCAGTGGCCGGTCGTCGCTCCCTTGCGCGGCGGCAAGTGTGGCGGTTGCCATCTCAAGGTTTCCAGCGAGGCGGAATCGGGCTCGCGCAGCGCCGATCCGGCCAAGCTCGGCATCTGCGACCAGTGCGGACGCATCTTGTATTGGGATTACGCGTGAGTTTTGGCGGCCGGGCGGGCCGCGATGGGAACGGATTTTTTAACCGCGGATGGCGCGGAGGATCGCGGATAAGAACATCCAATCCGTGTTCATCCGTGCGATCCGTGGTTCAGCTCCACCGGTTTCCGTTTTTTAATCGGATTGAAGCGCGGGGATGGATGGGGGAGTCTGACGGCCTGATCCCGGGGTGGATGGCCGCTCCGATGTTCTTTCGCATCCCAAGACGCGGGTTAAACGCCCGCGTCCGGCAGAGAACCTCGTCGGAGAGGAAAGTCCGGACACCGCAGGGCAGGATGCTGGCCGAGGTCCGCAAGGGCCAAGTCCAGGCGGCGCGCGTCAAGGTGCGTCGACGGAAAGTGCCACAGAGAATATACCGCCCGAGGGGAAACCCGAGGGTAAGGGTGAAAAGGTGGGGTAAGAGCCCACCGCGTCGATCGTGAGGTCGGCGGCACGGTAAACCCCGTCCGGTGCAAGGCAAAATAGGCGACCGGGCGGCTCGTCCAATGGTCGCGGGTATGCCGCATCCGCCTCCGCGCAAGCGAGGGGCGGGCAGGCCGGCCGCGAGGCCGGCGTTGAGAGAAATGGCCGTCAACCGGCGCGGCAACGCGCCGGCTACATAACCCGGCTTACAGCCCCGGGATCAGACTTTTTAAACAGGTGCGCCAGCGGGGGCGCTTCACTTCATCATCATGGCGTCACCGTCCTCGGTCATGGCGGGCGTGGCGGATTTATCCTTCGCCGGCTCCGTGGCAGGCGCAATGGGTGCGGAGGGCTGGGCGGCAGTTTCGGGCTCGCGAGCGGCTTTTTCGGCCGCGGCGCGCGCCATGATTTTTTCACCGATCCGTTCGGCGCGGACCTTTTCCATGCCCAGCTTGGCGTCGGCGGTCTCGGCTTCGTCTAGCCGACCGTCGTGGTTGGCGTCGTATTTCGCGAGCAGGGCATCGCGCTCGGTTTTATGTTTGGCGCGGGCGGCGGCTTTATCCGCCTCCCACTTGGCGACCTCGGCGGCTTCAAGGGTGCCGTTTTTGTTTTTATCGTAGCGTTTCAGCACGGAGGCGGGAACAGATGCGGGGGTATCCTCGGCGCGCAAAAGGGTGAGGGCAGTGAGAAGTCCGGCGGCCGCGAGGCGGAGCAGGAAGGGAGAGTTAGGCATGGGGTGAGGGAGATGGACTATGCTTTGGCGTAACTCAGCTTGGGCGCACCACCAAGCGCTGGCGTTTGCTGGCGGTCAGCCAAGTGCGGGCAAACGAGGCCAGCGCGGGCCGATCGACGGCGGCGAGGCGGGCGTCCCAGTCGGTGAGGGTTTCCTGGGGCAGGCCAAGCAATTGGCGGACGGCGGCCTCGCCGGCGTGGGCGGCGTTGGTTTGCAGGCGCATGCGGCGCGAGGCCTGAAGTCGGGTGACGGCGCGGGTCAACTCGGCGAGTTCGATGCCGCCGGCGGCGAGGCGGGCGAGCTCGGCGTCGAACTCGGCCAGCACCTCCGTCTCCTTGCCTGGCTGGGTGCCGGCGTAGAGGTAGAACATGCCGTCATCGATGCCGACTACACGGCTCGCGCTGACGAAGTAGGCGAGGCCTTTTTCTTCCCGCACTCGTTCAAACAAACGCGCGGCCATGCC
>RGVP01000054.1 GCA_010027235.1 bacterium | reverse complement strand
CCAGAATTTGCCGACTTCGGCATCCCAATTGGCCACCAAATGCTCGGCGTGCGGGCTGCCGGTGAGACGGAAGTGCAAGGCGATGATCTCGCGCAGGCTCTTGACTTCGTCGGCATCGGCCAAGCGCTCCAAGCCGATCATGGCGGGGTTGATCTTCTTGGCGAAGCCACCGGCCGCGTCGTAAACGAAAGCCAGACCGCCAGACATGCCGGCGCCGAAGTTCACACCCGTCTCGCCAAGGATCACGACAAGACCTCCCGTCATATATTCGCAGCCGTGGTCACCCACGCCCTCAACCACGGCGGTGGCGCCGGAATTGCGAACGGCGAAACGCTCGCCGGCGCGGCCAGCGGCGAAAAAGTTGCCACCGGTGGCGCCGTAGAGGCAGGTGTTACCCGCGATGCTCTGGTCCTTCCACTGGAAAGTCTCGGAGGCCTTGGGCCGGATGACGATCTCGCCACCGTTCATGCCCTTGCCGACGTAATCATTGGCCTCGCCGAGCAGGTTCAGCCGCACGCCATTCACCAGGAAGGTGCCAAAGCTCTGACCGGCCGAACCCGTAAAGGTGAGGTCGATGGTGCCGGAGGGCAGGCCCTCGTCGCCGTTATAAAGGGCGATCTGGCCAGAAAGCTGGGTGCCGACGTCGCGGTTGATATTGGTGACTTTATAGCTGCGAACGAGGCTCTTGGACATCTTCAGCAACACGTCGCGGGCATCCTGCACGATGGCCTCGTCCAGCGAGCCCTCGCCGCCGAAGCGTTCGTTGCGTTCGCGGGTGTGGAAGCGCTCCAACTCGCCCGAGGGGTCGGGGTTGTGGAGCAGGCCGCCGAGGTTAAGTAGCTTGGTCTTAGGGTTGGCGGGATCGTCGATCTGCTCGAGCAGGTCAACGCGACCGATGATCTCGTTGAGGTTGCGCGCGCCGAGCTTGGCCAGATAATGACGCACATCTTCGGCCACGGCATTGAAGAAATTGATGATGTTTTCGGGTTTGCCGCGGAACTTAGCCCGCAGGTCCTCGCGCTGGGTGGCGACGCCGACTGGGCAGGTGTTGAGATGGCAGACGCGGAACATGGCGCAACCACCAGCGATCAGGGCGGCGGTGCCAAAGTTGAACTCCTCGGCGCCGAGCAGGGCGGCGACCACGATATCGCGACCGGTCTTCATGCCGCCGTCGGTGCGGAGGACAACGCGTCCGCGCAAGCCGTTCATCATTAAGACTTGGTGGGCCTCGGCGACGCCGATTTCCCAGGCCGAGCCGGCGTTTTTGATCGAAGCGAGAGGCGAGGCACCAGTGCCGCCGTCGTGGCCGGACACGAGCACCACATCGGCATAGGCCTTGGCCACGCCGGCGGCGATGGTGCCTACGCCGGAGCATGACACGAGTTTCACGCAGACTTTGGCGCGCGGATTGACCTCCTTCAGGTCGAAAATCAGCTGTGCGAGGTCCTCGATGGAATAGATGTCGTGATGGGGCGGGGGCGAGATAAGCATCACGCCGGGCACCGAGTAACGGAGTTTGGCGATCAGCGGGGTGACCTTCGCGCCGGGCAGCTGGCCGCCCTCGCCGGGCTTTGCGCCCTGAGCCATCTTGATCTCGATCTCCTTGGCGGAGGACAGGTAGGCGGCGGTGACACCGAAGCGGCCGGAGGCGACCTGCTTAATGGCGGAGTTGGCGTTGTCGCCGTTGGCGCGAACATTGAAACGATCCGGGTCTTCGCCGCCTTCGCCCGAGTTGGACTTGCCGCCGATGCGGTTCATCGCGATGGCGAGGGCCTCGTGCATCTCGGGGGAGAGGGCGCCGAGCGACATACCCGCGGTGGTGAAGCGTTTGCGGATCTCCTCGATGGTCTCGACCTCTTCGACGGGCAAGGCCGTGCGGCCGGCGAAACGGATCTTTAGCAAGTCCTTCAACGCCACCGGTTGGTGTTCATCACTCTGGGTTTTCCACTCCTGGTAACCGGCGAAATCGCCCGCTTTGATGAACTTGTTCATCGAGGCGACAACCTTGGGATTCCAGCCGTGGAACTCGCCTTCGCCGCGCTTGTTTACGCGATAATAACCCTCGGGCTGCAGAGCAAGGGGCGGGGCGTCAGGCGCGGGCGCCTCAACCGGGAAGGCGCGGGCGTGGCGGCGCAGGGCCTCCTCCGCGATCTGCACGTAGTCGATGCCGCCGATGGGCGAGGCGGTGCCGGTGAAGCACTCGGCGACAACCTTGGTGGACACACCGAGGGCCTCGAAAATCTGCGCGCCGCGGTAGGACGCGAGGGTGCTGATACCCATCTTGGCCATGATCTTGTAGAGGCCGGCGTCGATGGCGTCACGGTAGTTGGCGAGGGCCTTGGCGGGCTCGACCGGCTTGCTGGTTTTGCCGGCGGCGGCGAGCTCGGCGACCGTCGCGAGGGCGAGGGTCGGGTAAACGGCGTTGGCGCCAAAACCGAGGAGACACGCAATCTGGTGAACTTCGCGGGCCTCGCCGGTCTGGGCAACAAGGTCGGCCTGGAGGCGCAGGCCGGCGCGGACCAACTGCTGATGAACGGCGCCGACGGCGAGAAGCATGGGGATGGCGGCCTGCTGGGCGGTGACGCCGCAATCGGAGAGGACGACGAGCTTGGCGCCATCGCGCACGGCCTTTTCAGCGGCGGCGGCGAGAGCTTTCAATGCGGGCTCGAGACCGGCGGGGCCAGTGGTGGGCGAGAAATGGGCGTGCAGGGTGGCGACGCGGCCTTGGAGCGCAGGGACGTTCGCGAGAGCGGCGAACTCATGGTGGAGCAACACCGGCGAATCGATCTCCACCAAACCAGTGCTCTCAGGGAACTCCTCGAACAACCCAAGGCGGCCGCCCAAAAGCATGTGCAGAGACATGACCGCCTTTTCGCGCACGGAATCGATGGGCGGGTTGGTGACCTGCGCAAAGAGTTGCTTAAAATAGGTATACAGCAGGCGCGGGCGGCGTGAGAGCACGGCCAGCGGGGTGTCGTCGCCCATGGATCCGGTGGGCTCAGCGCCCTCGGCGAGGGGGGTAAGGACGAGCTCGAGTTCGTCGGTCTCGTAGCCGAAGGCGAGCTGGCCGGGGACAAGGACCTCGGGAGCATCGGGGGCCGGCGCAGGGGCGGGGCCAGCGAGAGCGGAGAGGTTGACCAAGTGTTTGTCGCACCACTCACGAAAATGCGGCGAGGAGGCGATGGCGGCCTTCACCTCGGCGTCGCGGAGGAACTTCTTGGTGGCGAAATCGATCGCGATCATGCGGCCGGGCCCGAGGCGGCCGGACTCGATGACCTTGCCGGGAAAATCGTGCACGAGGCCGGCCTCGGAGGCGAGGATCACGTAGCCGTCGTCAAAAATCTTGTAGCGCGCGGGGCGGAGGCCGTTGCGATCGAGGGAGGCGCCAACGACCTTGCCGTCGGTAAACACCATCGCGGCGGGACCATCCCACGGCTCGATGACGGCGGAGTGGTAGCGGTAGAAGGCGCGGGTCTCGGGGGCGAGGGTCTTGTCCTTCTCCCAGGCCGGAGGCATCATCATCATGCAGGCGTGCAGGGGGCTGCGGCCGCCGAGGGTGAGGAGCTGGAGGGCGTTATCGAAGGAGGCGGAATCGGAACCGGAGGGCTGGACGAGAGGCTTGAGGTCGTCGAAGCGGTCGCCCCAAACGCCGTGCGCGGTGGAGTTTTCGCGGGCGTGCATGAGGTTGCGATTGCCGCGGATGGTATTGATCTCGCCGTTGTGGGCCAGCATCCGGAAAGGATGGGCCAAGTGCCAGGTGGGGAAGGTATTGGTCGAGTAACGCTGGTGGAAAAGTGCGAAGGCGGTGGTGAACAGCGGTGACTTGAGGTCGAGGTAGTATTTCTTGATCTGCGCAGGGGTCAGCAGGCCCTTGTAGACGATGGTGCGGGCAGAGAAGGAGCAGATGTAGAAGCCGGGGATCTTGGCCTCGAGGATCTCTTTCTCGGCGGAGTTTTGCACGAGGAACAGCTTGCGCTCGAACTCGTCGTCGGAGGTGTCGTCCTTGCGAGCCACGAGGGCCTGAACGATGGCGGGCTGAGTCTCGATGGCCTTGCGGCCGAGACAGGAGGAGTCGGTGGGGACTTCGCGCCAGCCGAGGAAGGAAAGGCCCTCGGCCTTCACGGCGGCTTCGACGATCTTTTTGCAGTGGGCCTGAGCGTAGTCATCCTCGGCGGGGAGGAAAATCATGCCAACGCCGAGATCGGAGTCTTGGAATAGGGGTTTCTCGATGGACTCGAGGTAGTCCTTAAAAAACTCGATCGGCAGCTGGGTGAGCACGCCAGCGCCGTCGCCGGTGACGGCATCAGCGTCGATCGCGCCGCGGTGGGCGAGGGCCTTGAGGGCGCTCAGGGCCCGGTTGAGCACGTCATAGGAGCGCTCGCCAGTAAGCTTCGCGATGAAGCCGACGCCGCAGGCGTCATGTTCCTGGTCAAAGGAATACAGCGGGGACGGGATGATGGCGGGCGTGGACGTGACGGGCATGGGAAAAAGGCGTGGAGCGAGGTGCAGGAGCCTGAGGAGGCGGGAGTAAGGCGTGGAGGCGAAAAAAAGCCGGCTGCGCGGGGAATCGCGAGAGCCGGCCCGAGTCGGGAGGGGTTGGAGCTCGCGGGGATTTAGAAGAAGCGGATGGTTTTGGCGGCCATCTTGGCGTGTTCCTCATCCGAGCAGGCCGCGTTGGTCGGGGCGTCGGCGGGCTTATCGGTCGGTTTTATCAGGTCGTTGGCGAGCAGGTAATTTTCCACCTCTTCGCCGGAGATATCGGCCAGCATGACGCCGTCGATCTCGACGCAGGGAGAAAGGGGCTGGCCGGACTTCGCGACCATCTCAGCGTAGTTAGCGCGGTTGTTAATGATGTCGATGTCCTCGTAGGCGAGGCCGTGCTTGCGCATGATGGCGCGCACGCCGTTGGACCAGCCGCAGGAGGGTTTGAGATAAGCTTTGATTTGCATGACGGACACCGGATTCAAAAGGCGAAGCGGCGCAAGGTAGGGAACGGGGCGGGACGCATGAAAGAAAATTTAACGTCCAAAGAGCAAAAAGTGCGCCCGGAGCGCTCCGAACGGGCAAAGTAGCCGGAAAACGAGGAAGAAAGGCGGGATGAGGCCGAGTTCACTTCGGCAGCTGGGCGCGCAATTCCTGCTGGGAAGCGTAGGCTTTTAATGCGCTGCGGAAGTTGGCGCTGTTTGCCTCGGCGGGAACGGCGGCGAGGTGGGCCTCGGCTTTTTTGAGATCGGCGTCAAAGGCGTTCCAATCTTGGGAGCCGACGGCCTGCAATTGGTCGGCGAGCAGGGTAGTAAGATGTTGCTGACCACCGATAAGGAGGACGGTGAAGAAGAGATAGAGGAAGAGTTTCATGGCTGGGTGGGTTTAGGGGGTGGAGTCGTCCACCTCGCGGGCTTCGCCGGCATGGTGGAGAAAGTGATGGAGCTCGGCGGCGAGTTTACCGCCGAAGCCGTCGACCTGGGCGAGTTGTTCGGCACTTGCGCGGCGGAGGCGATCGATATCGCCAAAGCGTTCAAGGAGGGCGGCGCGGCGCACGGGGCCGAGGCCGGGGAAGTCGTCGAGCACGCTTTCGCGAATTTTTTGGGAGCGGAGGTCGGCGTTGTAGGTATTGGCGAAGCGGTGGGCCTCGTCGCGCAGGCGTTGGAGGAGGTGGAGGGCGGGGGAGTTGAGTGGCAGGTTCAGCGGGGGACGCGCATCCGAGAAAATGATCGTCTCGTGTTTTTTAGCGAGGCCGATCAAAGCTGGCGGGGTGAGGTCGAGAGCAAGGAAGGCCTTGAGGGCGGCGCCGATCTGGCCGCGGCCGCCATCGATCACGACGAGATCAGGGAAGGGCCTGCCCTCCTCGGCGAGACGGCGGTAGCGGCGGCCGACAACCTCCTCCATGGCGCGGAAATCGTCGTTGCCGATGAAACTCTTGATTTGGAAGCGGCGGTAGAGGGCTTTGTCAGGGCGGCCCTCGGAAAAATGGACCATCGAGGCAACGCAGTAAGTGCCGCTGATGTGGGAGATGTCGAAGCACTCCAATGTGCGAGGCGCGGGATCGAGACCGAGGGCGCGGCCGAGTTCGGTGATCGCCTCCTCGTCGGTGATCACGAAAGGCCGGTCGCGCTCAAACTTGCGGGTTTTCTGGAGGGTTTTTTCCAAGGCGAAGACGATGTCGCGCAGCTCGGCGGCCTGCTCGAAATTCTGTTTTTCGGCGGCGGCGGCCATCTCGGCGCGGAGGGTTTCGAGCCACTCGCGGGATTTACCGTCGAGGAAAGCACAGGCGGCCTCCACGCGTTCGCGATAGGCGTCCGGGGTGACGACGTTTTCGACTGCATAAAGTTCTTCGCGCACATCGTCGTAGAGTCGCCAGCGGCCGTCAGGCAGGCGCTGGGGGGTGGCGTCACCGAGCAGAATACCAAACTGGCGGCGCATCTGCGCGAGGGTTTTGCGGAGCAGGCCGGAATGGGCAAAGGGGCCGAAGTAGCGGGAGCGGTCTTCCTTGCGCAGGCGGGTGAGGCGGAAACGAGGAAGGGTTTCACCGAGGTCTACGCGCACCAGCAGGAACCGTTTATCATCGATGAAGTCGGTGTTGTAGCGCGGTTTCCACTGCTTGATGAGCTTGCCTTCGAGCAAGAGGGCCTCGGGTTCGGACTTCACCTCAATGGTATCAAAATCGTGGATCAGGGCGATAAGGGCGCGGATCTTCGGGTGAACCGTCATGGCCCGCGACGGTGTGAAATAGGACGAGACACGTTTTTTGAGGGCCTTGGCCTTGCCGACGTAAAGGATGCGGCCGAGACGGTCCTTCATGAGGTAAACGCCGGGTTTGTCGGGCAGGCGGCGCACCTTCTCCTTAAGGTTCTCGGGGGCGGCGGAGTCTGGGGCGGGCGCTGGCATTTTAACAAAGAGTAGCCAAGGTGGGTCTTTCGCAACGCATGGTTTCCCAGACTTCTCACCCTACCGGACCCGCTCCAGCCTCCAATGTCGCCGCCATCCGCTATGAGTTAATCACTCTGGGGGATGAGTTGCTCTTAGGCCTGACCTCAAATACTCACCTGACCTTTATCGGGGCCGCGCTAGGCCGGCGTGGCGCGAGCCTGACCCGTAACGTCACCATCACCGACGAGGCCGGGGCCATCGCCGAGCAGTTCCGCGAGAGCTGGGCGCGCAGCGACGTAGTCATCACCACCGGCGGCCTTGGCCCAACTTGCGACGACCGCACCCGTGAGGTGATCGCCGCCGTGCTCGGCCAGGAGCTGGTCTTCGAACCTGCCGTGCTGGCGGATATCGAGGCGCGGTTCGCGCGGCTCGGGCGCAAAATGACCGACAACAACCTCAAGCAGGCCTACCGTTTTTCCCGCGGCGAGATCCTGCCCAACGCAAATGGCACCGCGCCCGGCCTCTGGGTGGAGCAGGACGGAAAACTCCTCGTCATGCTGCCCGGCCCACCCAACGAGCTGCACCCGATGTTCACCGAACAAGTCCTGCCGCGCCTCGCCGAACGCGGCCTGGTGGCGCAGCGTGAGTCCTATGTGCAGATTCGCACCGCGGGCATCGGTGAGAGCGCGCTGGAAATGCGCCTGCAACCCTTGCTGGCCCCGCACGGGGCAGCCCTGAATATCGCCTTCTGCGCCCACCAAGGTCAGGTCGATGTGCGCCTCAGCTCACCTGACGGCACGCGCGACGAAGCCGGGCTGGAGGCAATCGCGCGAGAGTGCGCGACTCTACTGGGCGACGATTTCCTCTGCTACGGGCATGACTCGCTGGCCAAGGTCTGCGCCGACTTGCTACGGGCGGGCGAACACACCCTCGCAGTAGCCGAGACCGCGACGGGCGGGCTGCTCGCGAACGGATTTACCGACATCGTTGGCGCCTCAAAGTTTTTCGCCGGCGGTTGCGTGTGCTACTCGAATGAATCGAAGATGCAGCTGCTCGACGTGCCCGAAGACCTGCTGCTCCAGCATGGCGCGGTCTCAGCCGAGAACGCCGTTGCGATGGCCGCCGGGGTGGCCGAGCGACTGGGCGCCGACTACGGGCTTGCCGTGACGGGCTTCGCTGGACCCTGCGGTGGCACTCGGGAAAACCCGGTCGGCACGATCTACCTCGCTCTTTACACCCCCAGCGGAGTGTGGTCGCGCCGCCTCAGCCAGTCCGGGCCGCGCGGCGCGGTGAAACAGCGCGCGGTCAATGGAGCGCTCGACTGGCTTCGCCGCGAGCTCGTGCGCGGCAAACGCGGCGGCTCCCGGCCGCCCAGCGGCTAAAACAACCAGCCGCGAGGCGGACCTTTCGCGCACGATTGGGGCGTAGCGCAAAATCCCTTCGGCAACAGCTCACCCCTTGTCCAAGTCGACGGCGCTCGCTGCGGAAAAAGCACCAGGCGGAGATCTCTTTTCCCCAGCGGCAGACGCGACGTTAGCCCATTAAGTTGCGCAGAGCCTGGAGATACTTGTCGCGGGTGCGGGCGATGACATCGGCAGGCAAAGCGGGCGCGGGTGGGCGCTGGTCCCAACGTAGGGCGAGCAGGTGGTCGCGCACGAACTGCTTGTCGTAGCTCGGCGGCGAGCAATCCGGACGGTAATCGGCGGCAGGCCAGTAGCGCGAGGAATCAGGTGTCAGCACCTCATCGATCAACACGAGCCGGCCATCGGTATCCGTGCCGAACTCGAACTTCGTATCGGCCAGAATCATGCCCGCCGCCGCCGCTGTGTCGTGGCCCAAGGCATACAGGGCAAGGCTGGTCGCCTTGACCTGCGCGTAGACCCCTAAACCGACGATGACCTCGCCTCGGGCATCGTTGATGGCCTCATCGTGCTGGCCCTTAGGGGCCTTGGTCGTGGGGGTGAAAAGCGGGGCGGGCAAGCGGTCCGCCTGACGCAGCCCGGTCGGCAGGCGATGGCCGCAGACCTCGCCGGCTTTTTGATAGGAGGCCCAACCGCTGCCGACGAGGTAACCGCGCACCACGCATTCGATGGCCAGGGGGCGGAGTTTGCGCACGATCATGCTGCGGAGGCGCAGGTCAGGATCAGTGATACCGCGACGGTCAAATTCGCCTGCTTGGTCAGGCAGGAGGTGATTCTCGATCACATCTGCAGTGCGGGCGAACCACCAAAGGCTGAGCTGGGTGAGGAGGATGCCCTTGCCCGGGATGCCGTCGGGCAGGATGACGTCAAAAGCCGAGAGACGGTCGCTCGCGACAAGGAGGAGGGCATCGCCGAGGTCGAAGATCTCACGGACCTTGCCGGAGGCCACGCGAGGAAAAGGCAGGCCATCGATGGCGGTCCGGGCGTGAGCAGGGAGGGCGGCGGCGATCTGGTCGGCGGTCAGCATGGGCGGGGATGTTCCCGCCCGCGCTTTGCCGCCGTCGAGCCGAAAGCGGCGCGGCCCGCCAGTCCTCACACCGTCACCAGCGCGATGGCGGCGAACATCAGGACTGCCCCGACGAGGCGGCGGCGGAAAACACCCGGCGGCAGTTTGCGCTCTCCGGCCGTGCCCAGCCAACCGCCGAGCAAGCCGACCGCGAGCACACTCCAGAGGCCGCGTGTGCTGTAGAGGATGTTGGCAGCCGTGGCCCGGCCGTAATTACCCATCGTCCATGCCATACCCGAGGCCTGCACCGCCAGCATCACCGCGCCAGGCAGAAGCCAGGGCCAGGCCGCTGACGGCACCGCGCGCAGCGGGGCGTGGAAAAATGGGATGAGCCCGAAGGAAAGGAGGGCGACGACGCCAAAGGCTAGGGGCAGGAACCGCCCGGAACCCCAAACGGGGGTGAAGCGCTGCAGCAACACGTCGGCCAGGGCGTAGGCCAGCGCAGCCAGCGAGGCCAGCAGCACGGTGCGGCGCGGATGGGGTGCGCCGGCGGCGGGTTTCACCGGGACGAGACCGGCGGAGGCGCGCGGCACCCACTGAAGGAGAATGGCGGCGGCGGTGGCAAGGGCGGCGGCGAGCCACCAAGTCGGGCGGACCGCATCGTTGAGGAGAAGCGAGCTGGCCACCGCGACAAAAAGGATTTTAAGCCCGAGCACCGGGGTGGCCAGCGAGACGTCGCCGGCGAGGGCGGCGAAAGTAAAAACCTGACCAGTGAAAAACAGCGCCGCGAAGAGTAACGGCTGCCATAGACATGCTGGATCGAAGGGCTGACCGCCGAGGAGCCAGAGCGGGGCGAAAAACAGGCCCATGGCGAGATTCGAGATAAAGGCCGTGCGCCACAGCCCGACGCCGTGGACTGAGGCGCGTTTGACCAGCAGCACCCCCACCACGTAGCCGAAGCCACTGGCAAGCGGCAGGAGGGTGGCCGCGAGCGGCGCGGGGGCGGTAAGGACAGCAGCCAAGTGTGAAGAAAACTCTGCCCCCGTCGCCGCGCCCATTCGGGCGAACGCGACGGCGGAGGCAGGGGCGGATCAGCGATACTCCTCGGCGGTGAGGGCGTTGATGATCTTGAAGTTCTCCACGTGATAACTCGGGTCGGCGCGGAAGGCCAGTTTCACGCCGTATTCGCGCTCCATGCGGACCAACAGGTTGGCGTCCTCGCTGCGCAGACGCTCGAGGATGCCGGGGTGGACCATCACGCGCAGGTTGTATTCCTTGCCATCCTGGCGAGCGACGAGGCGGCGGATGACGGCGCTGAGCTTGCGCTGGAGCTCGACCGACATGGTGGTGGCGCTCTTCACGATGCCGCGGCCACGGCAGTAAGGGCAGTCAACGTAGAGGTTGCTGGTGAGGCTCTCCTGCTGGCGCTGGCGGGTCATCTGGAGGATGCCGAGCTGGCTAATGGGCAGGATGTGGTTCTTGGCTTTGTCCTCCGCCATGGCCTCGCAGAGCTTCTCGTAGACGCCGTTGCGGTGGCGGCGCTCCTTCATGTCGATGAAGTCGATGATGATCAGGCCGCCGAGGTTGCGCAGACGGATCTGGCGGGCGGCCTCGACGGCGGCCTCCAGGTTCACGGAGTAGATGACGTTCTTTTCGTCGCTCGACTTGTTCTTGTGCGAGCCGGTGTTCACATCGATTGCGATGAGGGCCTCGGTCTCGTCGATGATGATCTCGCCGCCGCTGGGCAGGGCGACCTTACGCTGGTAGGTCTGCTCGATCTGGCGCTCGATATTGAACCGCTCGAAGATCGGTATGCTGTTCTGGTAGAGCGCGATCTTGCCCTTGGAACGCTGGCTGATCTGGGCGACGGAGGCCTGGCAGCGGACGTGGTCCTCAGGATTATCGATAAGCACGCGGTCGACCTCCTCGGTAAGGAAATCGCGCACGGTGCGCTCGACGATATCGGGCTCCTGGTAGAGAGGGAGCGGGGCGCGCTGGGTATTGAGCTTGGCCTGGATGTCGGTCCAGGTCTTGAGCAGGATGTAGAGGTCGCGGACGAAGTAGCGGGATTTTTTGCCCTCGCCGGCGGTGCGCACGATCACGCCCATGCCCTCGGGGATGGTCAGGCCGTTGAGCATCTCGCGCAGGCGGGAGCGTTCCTTCGGGTCCTCGATCTTGCGGGAGATGCCGCAGGAATCGGAAAACGGCGTCAGCACGAGGTAACGGCCGGGCAGGGAGAGATTGGTGGTGGTGCGCGGCCCCTTGGTCCCGATGGGGCCCTTGGTCACCTGAATGACGATCTCGGACCCTGGCGGGTAGAGCTGGGGGATGTCCTTGACGGTGGGCTCCTGACCGGCGGGCAGGGCGTTTTTCTTTTTGTTCACGCGCACGACCTCCACCGAGGAGTCGGTGGCGGCGGGCAGCATGTCCCAGTAGTGCAGGAAGGCGTTCTTGGAGTAGCCGATGTCGACGAAGGCGGCCTTGAGACCGGGGTCGAGGTTCTTGACCCGGCCCTTAAAGATGCCGCCCACCATACGGTCGGCGTCGTGGCGCTCGATCTCGAACTTCTCCAGCACGCCATCTACGAGCAGAGCGACGCGTTTTTCCAACGGTTCGCTGTTGATGATGAGTTCGCGGAAGGACGTTTTCTCCTTCTTAAAGACGGAGAGGATCTTCTGGAGGAGCGGGCGTTGTTTGGCACGCTCTTGGGCGCCGGCCTTCAGCTCGGCGCGATCCACGGGCTCGCCTTCGGATTCGGCGGGGGGTTGGGCGAGTTCTTCGTCGAGGCTCTGGGGAGACTGGGAAGGCGACGCACTGGGCGCGTCGTCGCGGTCATCCTCGGGATAGGGCTCGCGCTCGGGCGAGTCGGGGGGGGTGCGGTCGTTCATGGCGGGTGTGGTCCTGTGTTTCGGGTTGGACGGGGCACCCTGATGCGCAAGCGGAGGCGCAGGAAATTCCGGTCGGGAGGTCGGAGGCGCAGGAAAGGTTCAGTTTCACGTGAAATCCTTTCTGAAGCGATAGACGCTCTGGACGAGTCCTTGCAGCAAACAACAACTGAGCACGAAGGAGCCACCGTAGCTAATGAAGGGAAGCGGTATGCCCGTGATGGGCACGAGGCCGATCGTCATCGCGATGTTCACGAACACATGCACTGCGAACAGGACCGTGACCCCGACGGCAAGCAAAGTGCCGAAGCGGTCACGGGCGAGTCCGGCGATGCGGATGCCGTTGAATAGGACGATGCCAAAAAGGCCTAGCACGGTGAGACTTCCCAAAAATCCCTTCTCCTCAGCGATGACGGAGAAGATAAAATCATTGTGCGCGACGGCGCGGGGCAGGTAGCCCAACTGGGCCTGCGTTCCCTCGGTCCAGCCCTTGCCGGTTAGGCCGCCGCTGCCGACCGAGATGAGCGACTGGCGCTGGTTCCAGCCTATGCCCATCGGGTCGATCTTGTCCGGAGCGATGAAGCTGACGATGCGGTTGCGCTGGTAATCCTTCAGCGGAATCCACGAGACCGCCTCGTAACGGCCGCGGTCCTTTTGATAGGACAACTTGCTTGCGTCCATGTAGTTCATATAGCGCCCCATATCCCACGAAACCACTGCCACGAGGATCGTAAACGCGCCGAGCGCCCCCGCAAAAAAGCGGGTCGAGAGCCGGGAAACGTAAAGCATGGAAAAAACCATGGGGGGTAGAACAATCGCCGATTTTAGGTCCGGCTGAAGCAAAATGAGCAACATGGGCCCGCCGGCCGCAAGGGCCAACTTACCCAAAGTGCCCAAGGATTGGCGGATGGAGCCCAAACGCGCCCCGACCAATAGCGACGCGGTCGCGAATAACACCGCCGCCTTGGCCGGTTCGCTCGGCTGCACCGCCAGAATCCCGAGATCCAGCCAGCGCTGCGCCCCGTAGCGCTCCTGCCCCACCCCGGGCAGCAAAACCAAGACCAACAACAACAAGCACGCGAGGTAGAACCAGTGCCACACGCTCAGCCAGAAACGGTAATCGACCAGCGAGACGACGAGGTAGACGCCCGCGCCCGCCCCCAGCCAGACGAGTTGGTTGATCCAGTTGGAAAGGGAGGTGGAAAACTGCGCCGAGTAGATAAAGGCCACCCCGATCGCGCTCAACCCGGCGAGGGCCAGCGGCGTCCACGGATCCCAGCGCTCGCGCGTGCTGGTCTTGAAGACACTAAGGTAGGCGCTGGCGTCGCTGAACATGGGTTACGCGCAAACTCCACGCAGAACGCCCCGGGTGCAAGTGCAGGATGAAGGGCGTTAGCCGTTGTATATGAGCATGGCTTGTGCTCCCAGATAATGGTTTCAAGAACACTCCAATCCCGCCTATTCGCCGTTTTAACTGTCCACTTTGGCGTGTTCACCAAAGCGGATTATTCGCACTCCAGAAGACCGGGCTTAGATTCCAACTTGTCATCGGGCACTCGCAAGCTATCGCTTACCCGCCTGACAACACGCCGGGCGAATACGTTGTTTCGGATCATGTGTCCTAATGTTGAGATAAAATGGATCAAAAAATGCGGTTAAAACACACCTCGCGATTCCTCAATAATGAGGATTTCACTTTTTAACATTTCTCGGCCCGACCCCTTATTCTTAGCCGCTTTGCGAACTCACGCCAAGTGACACTAGGACCGCGAAAGACTCCGGCTGAGGATACTCTTATGGTTAGGTCGGACGAAGGCGAAGGTTTATTTACTTTTTACTCCCATGACACTACACCCGCAGTGCCTTGGCAAAATCTCTATATTCAAATTTTCTATATCAATCTAGCTACATTCGACGCCAGCCCCTACGACTCCTTTGCATTCGACTTTAGCGACCTTATCGGCACTGGCGACTTGGTCATCGAAATCGGTTTTGGTCCATCTTTCTATAACGAAACGACCTTGAGCACTCCTATCACCGAACCAGGCTGGCTAGAAGTGCCGATGGAGGCGATAAACTACAGCCCACGCGGCGGCGATACGCTAAATACGTTTCATACGATCCACTTCACCTTCCGCGCCACCAGCCCGACCTTCGGCTTCACGCTGAATGAGATCGCCCTCACCACGGTGCCCGAGCCGGCCAGCGCCGCCGCGCTGCTGGGCGGCGCCGTGCTTGCCGCCGCCACCCTTCGACGCAAAAGGCGCGGCAATCGCTGGACGGCTATCTAAACTTCGAAGCCGCGTTACTCACGTAAGCCCGCGAAGATTGAATAAGATGGCATGGTGGCAAAACTAAAAGCCTGCGTTTTTTGGGGGTCGAATTTCAATCGTTTGCGTCATGCACGGCTGGGATTGGCCGACACAAAAGATCGCGTATTTGATACCGCCCTATTTATCAAAAAACAGGGTTTCACCTCAAGCACCCCATGAAAATCCGTTTTACCACACGATTCACGCTCCCAGCTATCTTAGCCCTAACTCCGCTTTTTGGCAATAGGCTGCACGCCTTGGTTGTAGATTCATTTGTCGATGGTCCATTTTACGCCGAAACATCGATCAACAGCCCTTTGGCTACATTGCGCCAAGCGACCCTAGGGCGGCCAAACTAATGGGGTCAGGCCGAGAAACGCAAAATCGACACTTGCTGGTTGGGTGGGGCTGAAGGATGTTTGGGTAAATGGCGCGTAAACTACGAATTGAGTTCGAGGGGGCGATTTACCACATCTTGAACCGAGGGAACTACCGGCGGGATTTGTTCACCAATGCCGGGGAGGCTCAGGCGTTCGTCGGGGCCTTGCGGGAGGCGGGCCAGCCAAAGGGGTCAGGTAAGATGAGTGGCAGCTAAGGGAAGAAGCCGCGCCGACTGGCGGAGCGTGATACCCTTGGCGGTGCCATGAACTACACCGGAATCGACCATCACAAACGTTATTAGGTGGCCTGCACGCTCGACGGACAACCTTGGCAACTTTCGCGCGCAGGCGCGGTCGGATTGGACACCGCGCCTCCCCCACCCCACTGTTATCTTTCCTCTCCTCACCCATGAAATCAACCTCGCTCCTCCGTCGCCTGCTCGGCGTCTTCGCCCTCTCGCTCCTCGCCGCCCCCCTCGGCCTCGTCGCCGAGGACGCCGCGCCCGCCGAGGCCAAACCCGTCGTCGTCGCGCCCGCCGCCATCACCGACGTGCGCATCGTGGTGAAAACCGACAAGGGCGACATCGAGGGCGTCATCTACGCCTCCAAGGTCCCGATGACCGCCGCCAACTTCCTCAATCTCGCCAAACGCGGCTACTACGACGGCCTGACCTTTCACCGCGTCATCCCTGAGTTCATGATCCAGGGCGGCGATCCGCGCGGCAACGGCACCGGCGGGCCCGGCTACCAATTCGCAGACGAGTTCGACAAAACCCTCCGTCACTCCAAGCCCGGCATCTTCTCCATGGCCAACGCCGGCCCCGGCACCAATGGCAGCCAGTTTTTCATCACCCACGTCGCCACGCCGTGGCTCGACGGCAAACACAGCGTCTTCGGCGCCGTCACCAAGGGCCTGACCACGGTCAACGCCATCGCCAAGGGCGACAAGATCCTCAAGGTCGAGGTTCTTGACCCGACCGACGCCCTCTTCACCGTCCAAGCGGAAAATCTGGCGAAGTGGAACGCGGTGCTGAAGAAGTAGCTAAACCGCGAATATTTGCCAGCACGGGAGCACAGCTCTCCCTGAGGCGCACGCGGCGGCGATCAGCCTTTGCGGGCTTTCCCACCGCCTTTGGGCGGGGGAAAAAACGGACGGGAAATAGGCTTGGCCGATTTGTCGCTTCCTTGAACGCCGCTACAAGGCGGACGCGAGGCCGGAGGCGGTTCTTGGCGTGAATTTTTCGGCAGTCCAGGCGAACCTTGCGGCACTCTCATACCGCAGGGCGCGGTCGTCATGCCCGGGCCGACCGGCGTGATATGCGGCGCTGGCGTGACATCGCGCGTGGGTTTGTTTTCGTCGAGTAGGCGGCGGGCGATTTCGGGCAGGCCAAGCCGTTGCAAAGTGCCGCGCAGGGCCTTTTTCATCTCAGGCTTATACCAGAAAAAGAAGCTCCGCTGCTCCTGCTTCTCCTCGGGCGTGCGGGCGACATCAACCGGCTGGCCGTCGTA
>RGVP01000053.1 GCA_010027235.1 bacterium | reverse complement strand
GCTCTTTCCATCACGAATCAGCGCGAGACCATCGTCGTCTTCGAGCGTGGCACCGGGCGGCCGCTTTACCCTGCGATCGTCTGGCAATGCCGGCGTGGTAACGAGTTCTGTGTGGCCCACGCCGCCGGTGGTCGTGAACCATTGGTCCACGCCAAGACCGGGCTCAAACTCGACGCCTATTTTTCCGCCTCCAAACTACAGTGGCTGGTGCGCAACCAGCCTGAGCTTCCGGCGAAACTGGCCGACGGTTCTGCGCTGATCGGCACGATCGATACCTATCTGATTTATCGGCTTACGCGGGGCCGAGTTTTCGCCACGGATTCCACCAACGCCAGTCGCACCCTGCTTTACGATATTGTCCGCCTGCAATGGGATGAGGAATTATGTGCACTCTGGGACTTTGGCGAGACGACGTTCGAAGGCACCCTTTCTGTGCCATTGCCGATACGTGGCGTGATGGGAGATTCCCAGGCCTCACTCTTCGCGCAGCGTTGCTACACGCCCGGCGCAGCTAAGGTCACTTTCGGCACCGGTTCATCGCTGTTGTTGAATATCGGACACACGCCTCGTTTCTCCAACCAGGGCGTCCTGACTGCCCTTGCTTGGACCCGCGCTGGAGTGCCGACCTATGCTTTCGAGGGTATTATTATCTCCTCGGCGTCCACGCTTACTTGGCTGCGCGACCAACTCGGGCTTGCCATCGACGTCCCTGCTCTGGAGCAACTGGCTATTTCCGTGCAGGATAGCGGCGGCGTGCATCTTATCCCCGCTTTTACTGGTCTGGGGCTGCCGCACTGGCAACCAACCGCGCGTGCGGCGATTCTCGGTCTTTCCAGCCACAGCGACCGCCGTCACGTTGCCCGTGCTGGATTCGAATCAATTGGCTTTCAGGTTCGCGACGCGCTTGACGCCATGCGCTCCGAGGCCGGCGTTCCGCTGGTCGCCCTCCACGGGGATGGCGGGGCGACCGCCAGCAAATTCCTGATGCAATTCTGCGCGGACTTGTGCGGGGTGGATTTGCGTGTCGCCAGTATGTCCGATTGCTCTGCTCTCGGCGCCGTGCTCGCCGGTCAACTCGGGCTAGGCCTGGTCGCCTCGCTTGAGGTCGTGGACGAACAAACTCGCGCGGACGTCGTTTACTCCCCCCGACTCCCTGCTTCGTCAGTGGAGCGATTAACCGATGGGTGGCGACGAGCCGTGCGCCAAACCATTCTTAACTAGTGCACGCGTTCACCCGTATGAAGCCTGCCCTTTTTATAATTTCTGTCCTTTTGGCCTTTTCATTGACCGGAGGCTCTTCCTTGGCGCTCGCGGCGGAGAAGTCGTTGATCGATACGACTCGTTCGCCGCAGGCTAAATTCTACATGCCCGACCTCGCCGACGTGCGTTGGAACGGCGGCTTGCTCGGAGAACGGTTTGAGGTGTGTCGCGACACGATGATCCCGCACATGTGGACCATCTTCTCGGATCCCAACGAGAGCCACGCTTGGGATAACTTTTTGATGGCTGCGGGCCTCGGGGAAGGTCGTGGCGACGGCAAACCCCATGGCCCTCCCTTCAATGACGGCGATCTGCTCAAGTGGTTTGAGGCACTCGTCCAGATCTACGCACTCGCTCCCACTCCCGAGCTTGATCGTCGCATGGATGAGATGATCGCTGTCATAGCGAAGGCCCAGCGCGAGGACGGCTATCTGCATACCCAGAAAATCGTTCCCCAGCGTCGCGGCCAGGCCGGTGCCGTCGCCAAGGAGTTCGAGGATCGCGAGCACTTCGAGACCTACAACATGGGGCACCTTATCACGACCGCGTGCCTACATTACCGCGCCACGGGCAAGACCAACCTGCTTGATCTCGCGCGCAAGGCCGCCGACTACATCGAGCGACTCTGCAAGGAGCACCCCGAGGAGCTCGCTCAAAATGCGATTTGTCCGTCGCACTACATGGGCGTGATCGAGCTTTACCGCACCACCCGAGATCCGCGTTACCTCGAGCTCGGCAAGCAGCTCATCGAGATTCGCAGTCTTGTTCCCGATTCAGTCGGCAGTGATCACAATCAGGATCGCATGCCTTTCCGCGCGATGACCGAGGCGGTCGGCCACGCGGTGCGCGCCAATTACCTGTATGCCGGCGTCGCCGACGTTTTTACCGAGGATGGCGACGCCTCGCTGCTCAAGACGCTCGGTATTCTCGCGGATAATGTCGCCACCCGAAAACTTTACCTCACCGGAATGACCGGCGCGCTTTATGACGGCGCCTCGCCGGATGGGGTAGACCACACCCAGCACAAATTCATCAAAACGGTTCACCAAGCCTATGGACGAAATTACCAACTGCCAAATCTCACCGCCTACAACGAGACCTGCGCTACGATTGGCTACGGAATGTGGACCTGGCGTATGTTAACGGTCACCGGCGATGCCGCCTACGCCGATCTGTTCGAGCGCACGCTCTACAATGGCGTGCTTCCCGGCATTAGTCTGGAGGGGCAACACTACTTTTACGTTAATCCGCTCAAGAAGCTCGCCGGTTTCCACGTCCCGCTCCGTTGGTCGCGCAATCGTATGGCCAACATCAAATCCTCGTTCTGTTGTCCGCCAAACGTCGTCCGCACCATTGCCGAGGCGCACAATTACGTTTACTCTACGCTCGATACCCGCTGGCTTGACGCTGGTCGACTGCAGCTCAAGCAGGAGACGGATTATCCATGGTCCGGAGACATTAAAATTACGGTCTGCGAAGCTCCGGCCAAGGAAATCGCCCTGCGCTTGCGCATTCCGGGCTGGCTGCACCCCGGCGCGGCGACCTTGTCAATCAACGGGCAGTCCGTGGCTACTGACCTCAACCCGGGTGCTTATGCGGAGATCAAACGCATTTGGGCTGCTGGCGATATCGTCAATCTAAGCCTCGCTTTCCAACCGGTGCTCGTCGAGGCCAACCCGTTGCGGTGAAATACGGACCGCTCGTTTACTGCTTAGAGTCCAACGATCTTCCGGCGGGAATCCGCCTCCCGGATGTTGCGCTCGCCCTGCAGGCGGCGACGCCCAGAGCTTTCCAGTCCGTTCGCGAGAAGATCGCGGGGGCCGATGTTCTTACGCTCACCGTGCCAGCCCTCGCTCGCCAACAAGCTGGCTGGCAAAAGGGGCAACTTTATCGCGAGATCGGCTCTATAGAAAGCCGCCCATTTCCGCTCAAGCTCGTGCCCTACTACGCGTGGGGAAACCGCGGCGACACCGACATGTCTGTCTGGCTGCCCATCCGCTGATCCTTTTTCACCTTTTTTCATCCATTGTTCCCTAAACCCCCGAAACTAAAATGAGTCTAAATATTAGCACCTCCGTTACCCCCGCCTCCGATGACGGGGCGATCACCGCCCAGCAATGGAAGTGGTCCGCTCTCGCCGGCATGGCCTCCTACCTCGACGCCGGTTCGATCGTCGCGCTCGGCGCGGGTCTCGCAATTTTGCAGAAGGAATTTGGCCTTAGTGACGGCGCCGTCGGCGTTCTCGCGGCCATCGGCCCAAACGCCATCGGCTGTGCCATTGGCGCGCTGATCGGTGGTTGGCTCGGCGACAAACTTGGTAGGAAGCGCATCTACCAATACGATCTTATCGTCTACGCGATCGGCATTCTCATGATCGCATTCTGCGTGAATCGAGAGATGCTCTTTGCCGGCACCTTTATCATAGGTCTTGCGGTGGGCGCAGACGTTCCCACCTCTCTGGCGTTGGTTGGCGAATTCGCCCCCGACAAGGCACGTGGAAAACTACTCGGCTTCACCCAGGTCGCCTGGTGTCTCGGTCCGGTTATCGTGCTTTGGATGGCGCTCGCCCTGTCTTCGTTCGGTATGCTCGGTATCCGCATCGTTTTCCTGCATTTGTTTGTGGTCGCCTTCGTCACTTGGGCGCTGCGTCGCGGACTGGCAGAATCGGCCCGGTGGAAGGAAGCCGCCAAGACCGTTAAGGGCGCGAGTCACAACGTGCGAGCGCTGTTTACCGGTTCTAACCTCCGAGCTCTCATCTGGACCGCCACCATCTATCTCTTCTGGAATCTGGCGGCGGGGACTGCGGGCATTTTTAATCCTTACATCATCAATACGCTCAATGCAGGCGGCCAAGCGATGAGCGTAGGACTCGCCAGCGCAAACTTTGTGATCACTATGATCGTTACCATCACGATTTTCATGCGCTATGCCGACCGCGACTTTAAGACGCGCAAACTGATTTGGGGCGTCGGCGCGATCATGCAGGTAGCTGCCTACGGCCTGTTTCTTGTCATGCCCTTTACGATCGGCACGGTGACGGCCAACATTCTCTTGTTTTCCATCAGTGCAGCGCTCTCCGGCGAAGCCTTCTACAAGGTTTTTAGCCAAGAACTTTTCCCGACCATGCTGCGCGGAACCGCGCAGGGTATCACTTTCGGCGTGGCGCGGACCATCCTTGGCATCTGGAGTTTCTTCGTGCCAATTTTGGCCCACGCCGGCATCAAGCAAATCGCCGGCCTGCTCACGCTCTTTCTCGCGATCAGCGGCGTCGTTGGCTTTTTCTTCATGCCGGACACCTCCGGCAAATCGCTCGAACAAATCGAGTCTGAGCGCGCTTAACTTAGATGAGTTTACCGGGCACCTCGGTTTCGCGTCTGCGTTGTGAATACCTCGTGGATCCGCTCGGGTTGGACGAGCGTGCCCCTCGGCTAAGTTGGCAGCTTCTCTCCGACCGGCGGGGTGCGCGGCAAGTGGCGTATCGGGTAAGGGTGGCAAGCTCGCTGGCGAAACTCCAGGCCGGCGAGATTGACCGCTGGGATTCCGGACACATCGCAGGCAATCAAACAGTCCATGTTGTTTACGAGGGCGTGCCTCTGCGCTCACGCGATGTCTGTCATTGGTCGGTCGAGGTTTGGGATGAAGTCGGCGGCTCCGCTCTTTCCTCGCCTGCCGTTTGGAGCATGGGTTTGCTGGAGAAAGCAGATTGGTCCGCCCGCTGGATCGCTGCCGATCCAGAGAGCATTCGCCTCGATCCCGCTGCTATCGCACCCACGCTCACTGAGCCGGGCACGCCGGGTGTGTTCCGTCGGCAATTTGTCCTCTCCGTAGCGCCCGTGAAAGCCTGCCTCTACGCTACCGCGCGTGGCGTGTTTGAACTCACTTTGGGCGGGCGGCGCGTGAGCGAGGACCTTTTCGCGCCCGAGTGGACTGATTATGATAAGCGTATCCACTATCGCACTTACGATGTGACCTCTCTGCTCGCCTCCGGTGCCAACGAACTGGGAGCTACTCTGGGAGATGGCTGGTGGAGCGGCTACGTCGGCTGGCAAGAGCAGCGCGGTCGGCATGGCTCGCTCGAAAATTCGCTCCTTGTGCAGCTCGAGGTCGAATTAGCCGACGGCTCTTGCCTCACGGTTGCTAGTAATGGTGTGTGGGAGTGTGCCACTGGGCCCATTCTTTCTTCTGATTTTCAGATGGGGGAAACCTTCGACGCCCGCCGCACCCCGCAGGACTGGCTGCCCGTGCGCGAAGTCGCCGCGCCCCCCGCTCCGCTTGTCGCCCAGTGCTCCGAGCCTGTCCGCATTATCGAAACTATAGCGCCTCTTTCCCGCCGGGAAATTAGCCCGGGCGTGTATCTCTACGATATGGGGCAGAACATGACTGGGTGGGTTCGGCTGCATGTCGAAGCTCCCGCCGGAACCCGCTTCCAGCTCCGCCACGGAGAACGACTAAATCCCGACGGCACGCTCTATACCGACAATCTGCGCCGCGCCAAAGCCACCGATACTTATGTCTGCCGGGGTGCGGGGGTGGAGGTTTACGAACCGCACTTCACGTTCCACGGCTTTCAATACGTCGAGCTCACCGCTCAAAGTGCCGATGGCAGCGGGCTTTTGTCCGCCGATAAATTCCTGCCCCGAGCAGATGCCGTCACGGGTTGCGTTATCCGCTCGGCCACGCCGCCAGCCACCCGGGGGTAAACCGTCTCTGGTTGAATGGCCTCTGGTCGCAGCGCGACAACTTCCTCTCCGTGCCCACCGATTGCCCTCAGCGCGACGAACGCCTCGGCTGGATGGGTGATGCGCAGGTCTTTTTCCGCACTGCCACCTGCAACATGGATGTGGCCGCCTTTTTTACCAAGTGGCTCATCGACGTCGAGGATGCGCAGACCCCGGAGGGCATCTTCCCCGACATAGCCCCTCGCCTCCGCGAGGATATAAACTGGGTGGGATTGGGCAACCTCGGTGGCGCTGCTGGTTGGGCTGATGCGGGTATTGTCATCCCCTACACCTTCTGGCGTGTCTACGGCGACCTTCGTCTGGTTGAGCGCCACTGGGGCGCGATGGTCCGTTGGCTAGACTGGATCGAGCGCCATAACCCCAATGGTCTCCGGCTCAACCAACTCGCCAACAACTATGGCGATTGGCTCTGTATTCCCAGCGATACCAGCTTCGGAACACATTCGCCGATGAAGAACCTGCTGGCCACTGCCTATTGGGCAGACGACGCGGCCAAGATGTCCCGTCTCGCCCGCGCGCTCGGCAAGGACACCGAAGCCGCCCGCTTCGAGGCGATGTTCGAGAAAGTGCGTGACGCATTTCGCCGGGAGTGGGTGTGCCCCGACGGTCGCATGGCGGTCGAGACGCAGACCGCTTATCTCCTCGCCCTGGCCTTCGACTTGTTGCCAACCGATCTCCGCATCGCCGCAGCGGAGCACCTCGTCGCCAATATCCGTCACCTCGGCTGGCACTTGAGCACTGGTTTTGTCGGTATTAGCCATCTAAATCCGATCCTTACGCTCACCGGTCACGCGGACGTCGCTTATAAGCTGCTCCTCCAGGAGAGTTATCCGTCATGGCTTTTTCCTGTGATACAAGGAGCCACGACGATTTGGGAGCGCTGGGACAGCTGGACCATCGCCGGTGGTTTTCACAAGGACGGCATGAACTCCTTCAATCACTACTCGCTCGGTTCCGTCGGCGAGTGGCTGTTCCGCCACGTCGCTGGCATCGAGCTCGACGAGCAAGAGCCCGGCTACCGGCGATTCCTTTTGCGCCCTTATCTAGGCACGGGTCTCGATCATGCCGGTGCCGATTACGAAACCCTGCACGGGACCATCCGTAGTCATTGGCGGCGCAATGGTGAATTCGTCACTTGGACCGTCACGATACCGCCCAACACTTCTGCCCGGGTCTGCATTCCCAGCCAACCCGGCACCGAGCTCGATACGGCGGGCCTGCCCCTGCTCGGTCGTGATGGGATTTTCGCCCTCACCGAGGCTTCGGCTGGGACTTATACCTTTATCAGCCGTTACACTCCATCGGCATGAAGATCACCCGCCTCGTCCCGATCATTTTGCATGCCCCGGTGACGCGCGGTGGCATCGCTGACAGCACCCATAGTATCTCGCATTGGGGCGCGCCGGGAGTCGCGATTCATACCGATACCGATCTGGTCGGCTACGGGTTCTCGGGCACGCACGCGCATCTGCCGGCCGACCGATTGATTGTCGATTGCGCCGTGGATAGCTACGGCCCGCTTCTGCTCGGCGAGGATCCGCGCGAGGTCCGGTATCTTTGGGAGAAACTCCATAAGCACCCGCCCATCCAGTGGGTCGGTCGCAGCGGTATCACGCATCTCGCGCTCGGCGCTATCGATATCGCGCTTTGGGATTTAAAGGCCAAGGCTGCTGGCGAGCCGCTCTGGAAGCTGCTTGGCGGTTCCGCCAGCAAACCTGTTGAAGCTTATAATACTGACGGCGGTTGGCTCAACTGGCCGCTCGATACGCTGGTTGCCGATTGCCGACGCATGGTCGAGGTTGAGGGTTACCGTGCCGTGAAGATTAAGGTGGGTGCTCCTGACCTCGCAACCGATCTTCGACGTCTTGCCGCAGTTCGCGAGGCAGTTGGCCCCGGAATCCGCGTCATGACCGACGCCAACGGAAAACTCACGTTGCCCGAAGCGATCCGGCTCGGCCGTCGGTTGGCTGAGTTCGATGTCGTGTGGTTTGAGGAACCCACCACGTTCGACGATGTGCTCGCCCACCGCCGACTTGCCGAATCTATTGAAACTCCCATCGCGCTCGGCGAACAACTTTATCTTGCGCACCAGTTTCGAGACTTCATTCACGCCGGTGCGGTCCACTTCGTGCAACCCGATGTGGTCAGGCTTGCCGGCGTGACCGAGTGGTGGCAGGTCGCCGATCTCGCCCATAGCTATAGCCTGCCGGTCGTGCCGCATGTGGGGGACATGTGTCAGGTGCACCAGCATCTCTGTTTTGCCCACGCTGGTTGCCGTTTGCTCGAGTATATCCCGTGGCTGCGCGACTGGATGCTGCACCCTGCGCAAATCCAGGATGGCTTTTTTGTGGCCCCAGATTCGCCGGGTGCCGGCATGGAACCGACGCCCAAGGCACTTGCCAAAATCAATCTCGCCTGACCATGGAAAGAGTCACCGCCACTTACCTAATCGAGACTGCCCTGCCGGTGGAAAAGGCCGCCGCCACCTTGGCTGGCGAGCAGTCTTCTGGGACTTTTGTCGCCGTCCCCGGCGAGACCGCCGAGCTAAAGCAGCATTTCGCGGCGCGAGTCGAAAGTATCACCGAATTAGAAACCGTCGTTACGCCATCGCTACCCACCGGTCGTGCGCCCGCATCCCTCTACCGTCGCGCCCAGATCGTCATTTCTTGGTCGGTCGAAAATTTTGGCACCAACTTGGCCGCGCTCGTCTCCACCCTCCAAGGCAACCTCTACGAGCTCGCGCAGTTTTCTGGCCTCAAGCTGGTAGACTTCGATGTGCCGCCGTCCTTCGCGGCCGCATTTCGCGGTCCGGCATTCGGCATCGTTGGTTGCCGCCAATTAACTGGTGTCGAGAGCCGTCCGCTTGTTGGCACCATTATCAAGCCGAGCATTGGCCTCACGCCGGAGCAGACCGCCATGATGGTGAAGGAGCTGGTCGAGGCTGGCATTGATTTTTTGAAAGACGACGAATTGATGGCTGACCCGCCGCACTCGCCGCTCGATGCGCGGGTGGACGCGGTCATGCGCGTAATTAACGATTATGCGCAGCGCACTGGTAAGAAGCCGATGTATGCCTTCAACGTCAGCGATGAACACGACGCCATGCAGCGCCACTACGACAAGGTCGTTTTCGCCGGAGGCACTTGTGCGATGTTGAGCATCAACAGCGTAGGGCTAGTTGGGGCAAAAAAAATCTGTGACCGCGGACAGCTCGCCATCCACGGACACCGCAATGGTTGGGGCATGCTCAACCGCCATCCATTGCTCGGGATGGAGTTCCCTGCCTACCAGAAGCTTTGGCGGTTGGCTGGGGTAGACCAGCTTCACGTTAACGGCATCGGCAACAAGTTCTGGGAGCCCGACGATTCCGTGGTCCGTTCCATCGCGTCTTGTCTTGCCTCCGCGCCGCTGGGCAAGCCTTTGCTGCCCGTCGTTTCCTCCGGCCAGTGGGGTGGCCAGGCACCTGAGACTTGGCGCCGCACCGAAACCAAGGATTTGCTGTATATGGCTGGAGGCGGTATCCAGGCCCATCCCGACGGTCCAACCGCCGGGGTGCGCTCCCTTCAACTCTGGTGGGCGGCGGCGATCGAAGGGTTATCCTACGATGATGCCATTGGGAAGTATCCCGAGCTTGCGAAATCGGCCGCTAAATTTGGCCAAGTGAACTCCTGAGTCATGCTACGCCTTGCTTATTTGGCCGACGATTTCACGGGTGCCACCGATGCCTTGGAATCGCTCGCTCGCGCCGGCCTGCGCACCCGGTTATTTCTCGACCCTCCATCTGCCGCGCAGTGCGCCGGCCTCGATGCGATTGGAGTCGCCGGCCTCACCCGCTCGCTCGCTCCGGATGCGATGGGGTCAGTATTGCGGTCGGCCTTCGGCAAATTGCGCGAATTGGAGCCGCGCCACGTTCACTACAAGGTTTGCTCCACCTTTGATTCGTCTCCGAATTTGGGCAGCATTGGACGTGCGATTGACGTCGGTGCATCCGTTTTTGGGGGTTCGATCGTTCCACTGTTGGTGGCCGCACCTGCCCTCGGGCGTTACTGTGCCTTCGGAAACCTTTTCGCGCGCTACGGCATCGGCAGCAACGGTTGTATACATCGACTCGACCGCCATCCCTCGGTGAGCAAGCACCCCGTCACACCCATGATGGAGGCCGATCTGCGGATTCATCTCGGCAAGCAGACTGCCAGATCCATTGGTTTAGTCGATGTGACTGATTTGGAGCGTTCGTTCGAGGAGAGCTCCGTTATCTTACAAAGGTTGGTAACCTGCGGGCATCAAGTCGTGCTTTTTGATGGGCTTAATGGCGACCACTTGGCTCGCGTCGGGGCTTTGATTGACGGACTCTCCGGAGACGGAGCGGTATTCTCGGTAGGCTCGTCCGGACTCGGGGTGGCGTTAACCTCGCATTGGGGATCTATCGCTCACCCGTTCCCGATAGCGACCCCCGCGGCTTCTCCATTGCTGGTGCTCTCCGGGAGTTGCTCGCCGGTGACTGGCGGCCAGATCGCTTGGGCACGTGCGAATGGTTTTGATGGTTTTGCTTTGTCACTCGATTGCACCGATTTTTCCGCGGCTTTAGGAGCCATGGTTTCAGCGCTTCGGGCGGGCCGGAATGTAGTCGCCTACACAAGTCTGGGTCATGCCAAGACTGCAGTCCCGGCCGAGCGGCTTGGCACCATGCTGGGCCGACTCGCGCGCGAAGCCATTGCTCGCACGGGTGTTAAGCGCGTGGTTGTAGCAGGTGGCGATACCTCCAGTTATGCCGGAAGGGCGCTTGGCATTGAGTCGCTAGAAATGCGCGCTCATCTCACTCCCGGCGCGCCGCTCTGCCTTGCCCGCGCGCCTGATTCCCCGGCCGACGGTTTGGAGATTATATTCAAGGGCGGTCAGGTGGGCGCGTCTGATTTTTTTGCCCAAGCCGCAGGGCGCGCTTAATCTTGTTTTAAGCAATCTAATCCCCTCTTTTTATGACCCGAAAAACCCTCGCCCTGATTCATACGTCCGCGACCTTGGTCCCGGTTTTCCAACAGCTCTGCAGGGCGCAGCTGCCGAATGTCGACACCTTCAACATCGTCGATGACAGCCTGGTGCGCGCCATCGGTGCCAAGGGCGCACTAACGGCCGATATCGCGCGGCGGGTCGAGGCTTACATCACCTCCGCCGAGGCGGGTGGAGCCGACTACATTCTCGTCACCTGTTCCTCAATCGGGCCGGCGGTCGAAGCCTCGGCGCCGTTTTGCGCGGTGCCCGTGTTGCGCGTGGACCAACCGATGGCGGACGCGGCGGTCGCCGCCGGTCGTCGCATCGGGGTGATCGCGACCCTGCCGACCACCCTGAATCCCACCTCCGATCTTGTCCGCCGCCGCGCGATCGTCGCCGGCAGGACCATCGAGCTGACGGCGCGCTTGGTCACCGGGGCCTTCGAAGCGCTCATGGCCGGGGATGCCGCGACGCACGACACGCTCGTCGCCGCCGCGTTACGCGAACTGTCTGGCGAGGTGGACGTCATCCTCTTGGCCCAGGCTTCGATGGCTCGGGTCGTGGACACCTTGCCCAAGGCGGATCGTCACGTTCCGATTTTCGCCAGCCCGCCCACCGCCATTGCCCACCTCGCGACTATTCTTTGAACCGATGCAATCGCTGCGCAAATTCAGCCTCTACCTCTCCCTGGCCGCCACTCTCGGGGTGCTCACGAGCCTGTTGTTCGGCGTCGCCTTATGGGCGCCTTGCGCGGTGGTGGCAGCGGGCGGTCTGGCTCTCGGTTTGGGCTCGGTGTCTTCGCTAAAAGGCTATCAATACACGGCGTGGATTCTGGCGGCCGTCGTGGCGGCCATGACCTACCCGTCGGCGTTCACGCACTGGGGTGATCTCAATCTACGCAACAAGTGGCTGCTGCTCGCCGTCGTGCAGCTGGTCATGTTCGGCATGGGCACGCAGATGAGTCTGCATGATTTTTCGGGCGTTTTCAAAACCCCGCGCGGCGTGGTGGTGGGCATAGTATGTCATTTTTCGGTTATGCCCTTGGTTGGTTTCGGACTGACGCAGCTCTTTAATTTCCCTCCTGAGATTGCCGCCGGGGTTATACTGATTGGTTCCTGTTCGAGCGGTCTAGCGTCAAACGTCATGGCCTATATCGCCCGCTCCAACTTGGTCCTTTCCGTGACGGTCACGGCCATCACCACATTGGTCGCGCCCTTCATGACTCCCTTTTTGATGAAGCTCCTAGCCGGCACCTTGGTCGAGGTGAAGTTCGTCAGCATGATGTTGGAGATCGTGAAAATTGTGATCGTTCCTATCGCGGCTGCGTTGATTCATGATGGTTTGAAGCGTGCGCCGGCGAGTCAGCGCCGCGCGGTCTTCGCCGTAGCGGCGGTCGGAGCCGCGGTCTTGCTCATGTTGCCCTTTGGTGGCTGGGCTTGGCTGGCTGGTAGGTGCGATGCTGGCACCTTACTTGGTGTCGAGTTGTCCGCTTTCGCTATTGGGTCTGTGGTGTTTGGCGCGGTTTATCACGTGGTCGCGCGTCGCTTCGCTGCGGTGGATCGCCTCATGCCGTTAGCTTCCATGGCCGGCATCGTTTATTTCACGACCGTGACCACTGCGGCTGGCCGAGATAACCTCCTGCAGGTCGGGGCGCTGTTGTTTCTCGTATCGGTGATCCACAACGGCGCGGGCTACTTTTTCGGTTATTGGCTCAGCCGCGTAGCCGGCCTGGATAAGAGTTCATCCCGCTCCGTGGCCTTCGAGGTCGGTCTCCAAAACGGCGGCATGGCCTCCGGTCTTGCCGGGGCCATGGGCAAGCTTGGCACCGTTGGGCTCGCTCCAGCGGTTTTCAGCCCGTGGATGAACATCTCTGGTTCCATCCTGGCCAACTACTGGAGTAAGCGCCCGGTCGAAGATTCTTCCCGCCTCGCGAAATCGTGAGCAGAGTTTGTATGTCCGCTCTTCGGTTTCTCCGCTCCACTAGTTTGCTGGTCGCCTTATTAGCGGGGCACGGCTTACTCGCCGCCGACCTTGTTCCGGACCCGCTGGCCGCAGGTTTCGCCGCGCCGCCGGCCGAAGCCCGTCCGCGCACCTTCTGGCTGTGGATGAACGGCAACGTCACGCGCGAGGGCATCACTCTCGATCTCGAGGCCATGCACCGCGTCGGGGTGGGCGGCGTGATGATGTTTGACGGCAGCGACTACCTCCCGGCCGGTCCAGCGGGATATTTGGACGCCAATTGGCGCGCGTTGATGACGCATGCTATCCAGGAGGGTAACCGGCTCGGCATCGACATCGGCATGCACAACGGCCCCGGCTGGTCGAGTAGCGGCGGACCTTGGGTGACGCCGGAGCTGTCCATGCAACAACTCACCTGGACCGAGACGGCCGTCTCGGGTGGGGGTCGAATTGAACGCGAACTGGTTCGGCCGCACGCCAACGCGGGTTTTTATCGCGACGCATTCGTCGTCGCGTTTCCTTCGCTCCCCGCCGAGAACGTGCCCTACGATCAGGTGCTTGCGCGCGTAAGCATCGGCGGTGCGGAGGTGTCCAAGATGGCACTGAGCGACGGCTTGTTCGACACGACGGCCACTCTTTCCCCCGAGGCGCCGCTGCATTTCGAATTTGTCGAACCGGTGGAGTTGCACGCGTTGACCGTGTTGCCCTCGCTCAAGGGGCGTTTCCCACGTCTTCAGGTCGAGGCCTCGCTAGACGGCGTGTTTTTCAACCCGGTTTGCAGTGTTGAATCGCCCGGACGCCACGGGATCCTCGCGCCGGGTGCGAGCGCCTTCGCGCCGACGCGAGCGCGTTTCCTGCGGGTGATCGCGTCCCGCGAGGGCGAGATCGCTGACCTAGTTTTCCACCGCGCCCCGCGCATCACGGACTGGGTGGCCAAGGCCAACTTTGACTATCGCGTGACCGGCCAACTCGTGTTGCCTGCGTCGGCGCCGGCCTCTGCCGCCATCGATCCAGCAACAGTCTTAGACCTAACCGCTAAGCTCCAAGGCGATCGGCTGGCTTGGGACGCCCCTGCCGGCGCTTGGACGATTCTACGTATCGGCCATACCAGCACCGGGCAGAAGAACGTCGCCGCCTCCGCCGCCGGACGCGGTCTGGAGATCGACAAATTCAACCTCGCTGCGGCCGAGTTTCATTTTCGCCATGTGATCGACCAAGTCGCAGCCGATGCCGCCGCGGTCGGCGCAAAGGGACCGACCACGGTGACCATCGACAGCTACGAGGCCGGCATGCAGAACTGGACCGCGAATTTCCCGGACGAATTTCGCCGCCGCGTCGGTTACCCGATCACCGCCTATCTGCCCGCGCTTTTCGGTCGTTTGGTGGGCGACGCGGGCGTTTCCGAGCGTTTCCTTTTCGATTTTCGACGCGTGCAGGCCGACCTGATGGCGGAGAACTACTACGAGCGCATGCACCAGCTGGCCCGCGAGCGGGGGCTGCGGTTTTTCGTCGAGGGCTACGGGCCTGGTAACTTCGACGAATTGCGGGTCGCTGGTCTCGCCGACGTGCCCATGACCGAGTTTTGGACGCGGACGCCGTGGACGCCGAATCGAGTCGTCAAGATGGTCACATCGGCCGCACACGTTTACGGCAAACCCGTGGTCGGGGCCGAGTCATTTACCGGCGAGTTCAAGACCTCGCGCTGGCTCGAATATCCTTATTCGCTCAAGATCCTCGGCGACGAGATGGCGGCGCAAGGCGTCAACTTGACCGTTTTTCACCGCTATGCTCACCAACCGCATCCGGACGCTGCGCCGGGCATGGCGATGGGTCCGTATGGATTTTTCTTCGACCGCACCAATACGTGGTTCGAGCAGAGCAAGGGCTGGATCAACACCGTGGCGCGCACCGGCTACTTGCTGCGGCAGGGCTCTTTTGTCGCCGATGTGCTTTATTTTACCGGCGAGCGTTCGCCTGATCCCTCGCAATATGCGATGCCGGCCCTGCCCGCCGGACATACCTACGATCTGGTCAACAACGACGTGCTGCTCAACCGTATCACGGTGCGCGACGGAGCCTACGAACTGCCCGAGGGCGGGCGCTACCGGTTGCTGGTTCTGCCGCCTGATCTAAAGGCCATGAGACCGGCTCTACTGCGCAAACTCGCCGATTTCGTCGCCGCTGGCGGCGCGCTGCTCGGGCCCAAACCGATCTTTTCGCCAACCCTCGAAGCGTATCCGGAGGGCGAGGCTGCGATGTTAAAACTCGCCTCTCAACTGTGGGCGCCCGATCGCCAAGGGCCCGGACGAGTGTTTCCGGCGGGAACCATCGGAGAGGCTCTCGCCGCGCTCAATGTGGCGCCGGACGTGACGTGGCGCGGCGATCGGCCCGACGCCGATTTTTCCTGGCAACACCGCAAGCTGCCCGACGGAGATTTGTTCTTCCTCGCTAACCGCCAGCGTCGCGACGAGTCCGTCGTAGTCTCCTTCCGCGGCATGGCGGGTCTTCAGCCTGAACTCTGGAGATCGGAGACTGGCGACCGTCGACTTGCCGCCGTTTATGACAGCGATGCCGACCGCGCATTGGTGCCGCTTACCTTTGAGCCTGCGGAATCGATTTTTGTTTTGTTTCGCCGTCCCGCCGCCCATGCTTCCGCTCCGCTTCGCAAGGATGGGCGAGATCTTGTTTCAGGCGCGCTCACGACGACGCCTGCGCCAGATGCGAGCGGAACTTTTGCCATGTCTATCTGGCTCAAGCCGGACACCGACCTGCGCGCAATGCCGAAGGAGTCGACCGCCGGGCGCATCGATGAGGTGGGCAAGTTTTACGCTATTCCGGCGGACCCCGGCGACCTGCGCTTTGGTCCCGGTCACGCCACCGCTGGCCTCGCCGTCGGCCGCAACGGCATCTTTGTGGTTGAGCGGACCAGCGACTCGTGTCCGGCCGTGCTCGTCGCCGATGTAAAAATTTCTGGCTGGACGCATGTCGCGGTGGTCTATCGCGATGGAAGGCCGCGCCTCTACGTCAACGGCGTCTTCGTCCGCGAGGGGCTCGCGTCGGGCAAGGTCGTTCATTCCGGCGTCGGTTCGCCGATTCCGCCGGTGGATTACACTCTCAACTTCAATGGTGTCGCCGCCCTGACGCGCGCCGCCGGCCAGCCGCCGCCGACCTCTCGCGGGCAGGTTTTTTATTTCGAGGGAAACTCCATCCCGCCCGAGACCATTGTCGGACCGGTGGACGACGCGGCCATCGCCGCGATCGCCGCGAAAGGTCCGCCCGCGCCGGGCTTGCCGGTCGTGACCGGGCTGGCTCGCGTCGGGAACGGCGTCGAGGCCTTGATTTGGGAATCGGCTTCCTACGCGTTGGCCGATGGTCGCGCGGTCGATGTTAAGGTGCCCGCGCCCGTGAAGCTGGCCGGGCCGTGGCGTGTGGCTTTTCAGCCTGGTCGCGGCGCCCCG
>RGVP01000052.1 GCA_010027235.1 bacterium | reverse complement strand
CGAGACGCGGCGTTGGCCGGTGTTTATCACGGAGTGGGGTTATAGCCTGCTCGATGCGGTCGAGGCGCGCACCAAAGAAGGGCGGGTGCGGCAGTGGGAATTTTTCCAGGATGTCGCCCGGCAAACGGAGCGGCTGGGGGTGGCGGCGCCGATGGCGTTTTTGATTCCGCCCTATTTTGAGCGCAGCATGAAGGAATTTGGTCTCACCATGACGTCTGTGGCCGGGTTGGACTTCCGGCCGGAGGATTTTGGGGCGAAAAGGACCGAGCCTTGGATGGCGGGTATCGGTCAAAAATGGGCTGATGAAGGCTGGCTGGCCTCGCCGGCCCTGGCCTGGCTGGAGGCTCGGGCGGCCGAGGGTGGATCTCGACGCACGCACGACTGGGTGGTGCGCACGGAAAAGGCTTCGCCGGTGGTCATCGATTTTATCGCGGGTTGGGCGACGCAGGCGGTGAAGGCGTGCGACGGCTATTTTTTATGCGATATGGATTATCTTGATGGTCAAAAGCTGCCGCGACGGCTGGGGCGGGGCACGGTGGTGTTGTATAACTTTGGGACTGAGGCGGCGGACGTAAAACTGCCGTGGCCGGCGGAGTTACTGCCGATGGATGCGGAGGGGCTGGTGACCGGCAGTTGGCATCTGGAGCCGGGTGAGCGGCGCGAGGTGCCGGTGATGGCCTCGGTGGAAGGCGATGGTTACCGGCCGACCGAGGTGGCCTTGGCGGCGGAGGTGCAGGTCGGCGGGGTCAGCACTCTATCGCGCTGGGCCAGCCGGTTTTATCCCAATCCGGCTGGTATGCTGGAAGCGGCGCGGCGGACGTCCGGCTGGATCATGCCGGAGCCTTTGATGATGCCCTGCGGCGGGATGGCCGCTGGCTCGTGACGGAGGGCGTGGCGGTGGAGGAGATCGACGGCGGCTGGCGGTTTCACATAACCCGCTTTCCCGGGGTGGGGCTGCGCCCGGCGGTGGCCGAGCTACCCTTGCCGACGGGGTGGCATTTCGAGTCGGATGAAGTTTTCTTGTTTAACTACCGCCTGCTGGATGGGCCGGGGGCGGTAGAACTGCGCTGGGATCATCCGGACGCCACCCGGCGGCGGCAGACGGGTAATTTCGGTATGATCGCGGAGCCGTATTTCCGGACGACCGACGGGAAACTGTTTTCGGCGGGCTCGCGACTCTCGCCGACTGTCCGCTGGGGGCGATTTCAGCATGGAGCGGAGGCGTTTGGTATGCGCTTCCTAGGCCGGACTACGCCGCCGTGGCGGTTTGAGGAAAACCAGTCGGCTGCCTTGGTGTTTTTCTTACGCCCGAGTCGGCTGCCGGCGGTTTTGGAAGTGCAGGATCCGCATCTCGCGAGCTGGACGGTGGGCGGACGCTGAGAGGGTTTAAGGAAGTATTACAACGAAGGGGGCACGGACTAGTCGCAGTCCGGCTTCTTGGCTGCGTGGTTCACCTGTTCGGATAGTCTTCCGTTCCGCTTGATATAGAGGGAGCACTGCAGCGCGGCGCGGAAGCTAGCCACTCAGTGCTCGCCGGCGACGCGGGGTGGGGTGCGGAGGGTGCGCAGGTCTTCAAGGATGCGCAGGCTCTCGCGGAGGTAGACGTCCATTTTGGCGTAACGGGTGTCGCTATCGGCATCGGAATTCTCCTCGTCGAGGTTCTCCTCGTTGGCGGGGTCATCAGGCTTTTTATCGGCCTTAATCCGCGGGGGCTTTCGTCGCGGAAGGCCTTGTCCGCGACTTTGCCGGCGCGGCGTTGTTCCAAGTTTAGCGATACGGTCTTCTCGGTCTGACGCTCCTTAAAGCGGGCGATGGATTTTTTCAGCAGGGCGAACTCGGGCAGGTGTTCCAAGCGGTCGGTGCTGCGGGCGCGGAGGATGGCGAGGGCTTCGGGTGGCAGTTTGGTGGCTTCGTAAAGGCTGGGGGAGATCTCATCCCAAGCGAGGGCGTGCGGCAGGTCCTGTTCACCGATGGGAAGAAACTCGTCAACCGAGGGGATAACGAGGTCGGGCACGACGCCTTTCAACTGGGTGGAGGCGCCGCTGGGGAGGTAGAATTTTTGCACGGTCACCTTGGTGGCGCCGGCGGTCTGCCCCTTGCGGGCGAGCTGTGGGATGACGTTGCCCATTTCGATCACGGTTTGGACGGTGCCCTTGCCGTGGGTAGAGGTGTCGCCGATCACGAGGGCGCGGCCGTAATTTTGGAGGGCGCCGGCGACGATCTCGGAGGCGGAGGCGCTGAAGCGGGATGTCAGGACCACGAGTGGTCCGTCGTAGGCGACGGCGGGGTCACGATCCTCCTCGATTTTGACTTCGCCGGCGTAGTTTTTCACTTGGACCACGGGGCCAGAGGGGATGAAGAGACCGGTCAGGGAGACGGCTTCGCCGAGCAGGCCGCCGCCGTTGCGGCGCAGGTCGAGAACGAGGCCCTCGACCTTTTGTTCCTTTAGGCGAGTGATCAGGGTCTTGATATCCTCAGTGGCGGAGTTCTGGTCTTTGGAATCACGGCTATCGCGCCCGTAAAAGGTTGGCAGGGTGATTACCCCTAGGGAGCGGAGTTGGCCGTCGGTGCCGGGCACTTGGAAAACGGCGGCGTGGGCGCGGGCGGAATCCAGGTTAATCAGGTCACGCACGATCGCGATCTCCTTGCGCACGGCGGCGTCTTCGGCGTCGGCGGGTTGGACGAGGAGGCGGACCTTGGTGCCTTTTTCGCCGCGGATCATCTGCACGATGCGACGCAGTTTCATGCCAACTACTTCGACGAATTCGGAATCGGCCTGGGCGACGGCGAGGATTTTATCGTTGGGCTTGAGGGCTCGAGAAAGGTCGGCGGGGCCCCCGGGGATGATCTCTTTCAGCACGCACACGTCCTCATCGATGCTCAGAAGGGCGCCGATACCGAAGAGCTGCAGGCGCATGTTGATGCTGAAATCGTCGTAGGTATCAGGCGAGAAATAGTTTGAGTGGGGGTCGTAGAGACCAGCGATGGCGGTGAGGAAAATTTCGGCGACATCACCAGATTCGATGTCATCGAGATTTTTGAGCAGACGGTCGTAGCGCTTGGCGATTTTCGTGCGCGCTTCTTCCAGGGTTTTTTGGTTCAGGATTTCTTGGAGTAGCTCGAACTTCAGGCGTTGTTCCCAAAGAGTGTCGGCGGCGGACGCATCGACGGGCCAAGGGAGTTCGTGCCGGTCGATCTCGTAGGCGTCCGCACCGGTGAAATCAAACTCACCGTTGAGACGGCGGTGGATCCACTGGATCCGTTCGCGGACGCGTTGTTCGTGGCGGGACTGGATGGCGAAGGCGGCGTCGAGGCGTCCGAGCGTTGCGAGATTCCAGTAGAGTGAATCAGGTCGAAATTTATCCTGAAATTCCTGCAAGTCGGAGGCGAGGAGGAACAGGCGCTGGCCGTCGAGGGCCTTGAATGTATTGGGTATGACTTCGGCGTAGCTTGCAGGCGTAACTTGGTCGCGGTTGAAGTGGACCTCCTCGAGCAGGCGGATGAGTCCGCGTAATTCCAGCGATAAACCTGAAGTAGGTTTTAGTTCCCGTGCCGCAGCCGGGACGGCGGGCGAGGTGGTCGGTATAAGGCTGGAGGGACTAGGTTGCGCGAGTGCCAGCAGCGGTGCGAAAAGCAGAAAGAGGGGCGAACGAAGGCAAAAACGCATGGAAGATTAGAAACGAAGCGGTGGGGAAAGTTGCATGATGGCAAGGAAGTGATCGTTTTAACCCTACTTTAGGTTGCGCCCCGCTTCGGCTAAAAAGGCTCTTTCGGTGGCGCTGAGGGTGTCGTAACCGTGTTCGCTGATGCGATCGAGCAGGCGATTTACCTCGGTGCGGGTGGTGTCGTAGACCGCTGGGTGCGGTTTGGTTGGCTCGAGGTCTACCCGGTAGGCGATCGCGGGGCGTCGACCATCTCGGGTGGCCGAGTGGGGCGTGTCCAATCTGGGTCGAAGGGTATTAAGAAGGGATCTCGGGGTGAGAAAAAGCCGGTGGCAAAGCCAACCGGTCGCGAGGCCGCCGAGATGGGCCGAGTGGGCTACGCCGGAGAGGGCTTCGCGACCGGTGAAGGCGCGGAGCGTTAAACCGGCAAGATCCAGGGCGATGAAACCAATCAGCACCCACCAAACGGGCACGGTTCCTTGCCACAAGGGAAAGCCGACGGGCCGACGGGGATCCTGGGCGACGAACGCGCCCAAGTAGGCCATACCGATACCGGAGGCGCCGATCATGTAGCCGGGGCTAGCGCCGTTTAGGCCTAGCCAAACCAGTCCGGCGCCGAGTGCTCCGAGTATGCTTAATGCGGCCAGCCGGCCTGAGCCGATGCTTTCCTCAAGTGGTCGGCCCACGAAAAAAAGCCCGGTGAGGTTACACAGCAGGTGGAGGATGTTGCCGTGCAAAAGGGCGTGAGTGAGGAGTGTCCAAAAGTATCCGTCGCGAAGGCGCGAGATCGACAAGGCCCCGAATTTGATCTCGAAGTTGGAGTTGCCTCCTATTTCCAGAATTTTTTGCGCCGCAAAAACCACGACCAAGGTGATCAGTAAGCTCCGCAGGAACCAAGCGGGGCTGCGACGGGCAGGGTGGTTGAGGGCGTAGGGGCTAGGGGGCATGGGACCGCGCGGTGAACTTAGGGACGTTTGATCAATATACCATTTATCCGTGCAATCCGCTGGAGAAATTCGCGAGGTCGGCGCAGTTCTCGGTTTTTTGGCTCGCTGGCTTAGGCCTAGCAGGTTTGGTGCGAGTTAGGGAGTGGGCGTGTGACGTGACCGCTTGACAGCCAAGGGCGCGGGCTTTTGCTGCGGCCTTCCATGGCTAACAAATCCGACAAGTGGGATCAGAACACCGGCGGCAAGTTCTATGTCGACCAGCAATGCATCGATTGCGATCTCTGCCGCGAGACTGCCCCCGCGTTTTTCACGCGTCATGACGAGGGAGGCTACTCCTTCGTTCACAAGCAACCGACCACCGAGGAAGAGATCTCGTTGTGCCGCGAGGCGCTTGAGGGCTGCCCGGTCGAGGCTATCGGTGAAGACGGTGACGCCTGAGTCCTCTGGTTCCGCGCTACGACCGCATTTCCCGTTTCTTCGTCCCGCGTCTCTTTGGCGCGGGATTTTTTGTGTCCCCCCGCTTGAGTTAGTCAGTGGGTAATTTGGTTAATGCGGATTTCCTAGCTGCTTTACTAAGCGCTTGCCTCACGGAGGTCGCACGGTTTTGGCTGCGCGATCATGTGTATCCTAATCCGCCTCTCTCGGGTATTTCTAGCTGTCGGCCTAGGTTCCTTGGGTCTGGTCTTGGCAGGTGAGATCCAAGGTCTGGGCAACGCCACTGATACGGTGCAGTTAGAACCTTTGACGGTTTTCTCGGACCGGGTGGCGCTGCAGGAGCCAACGGGCACGTTTGCTGCGCTGGTTTCGGCGTTGCGTTTCGAACCGCGGGTGGATGTGCAATCGCGTGGCTTTGCCGAGGGGCAGGCAGATGTCTCTATTCGGGGCGGCACTTTTGAGAACACCGGGTTCACGATTGGCGCGCTACCGATCTATGATCCACAGACCGGGCATTACTCGGCTGAGCTGCCGGTTTCGCCATTTATGTTGAGTGCGCCGGAGGTGCGCGTGGGGGCGGAGCAGGCGGCGGTTGGTTTTAACGCGACCGCGGGCGGAGTGGCATACGGTTGGCGACCGATCCGCACGGGTGGAGCGGTGAGTGGCGGCTTTGGCGCGGACGAGCTGTTGCGCGGCGAACTTTATACTGGGTTTTTGGCCGCCAAAAAAGTCGCGGGCTTTTCAGTCGGCGGGGATGTCTCCGGAGCGGCTTCGGCAGGGGATGGCACGGTCACCGGTGCGGATCATGATTTTGGGCGCGTCAACGCTCGCGTGCAGTTGGCCAACACCGTCAGTCAGACCGATTTTTTTGCGGGTTATCAGGCAAAGAACTTTGCCTGGCCCAACCTTTACGCGGCGCGCAACCAGGCCACACCGAGGCGGGATGAGCGCGAGCGACTGCAGACCAAGTTGTTTCTCGTTAACAACCGCACCGAGCTCGGGGGGGATGGCGACTACGTGCAGGCTGGCGCCTACTATCGGGGGAATCGCGACCACTACGCCATCCCGGTCTTTGGCTATAATGCCCACCATGAGACGACGGTCCGGGGTGCCGGGGTCGAGGGTCGCAACCTCCTGTTCGGGGCGACCGCGCTGCTTTATAATGCCGGGGTAGTAGCGGACGAGCTCGAGTCCAGCACCTTAACCTTCGGTCCCTTCGCTAATCGCACGCAGGCCTACGGCACGCTACAGGGTGAGCATACGGTGGATCTCGCCCAGCACAGCGAATTAATTTTCACGGGCGGGGCCCGGCTTGAGGGCAGTGACCGTGATGGGTCTGAGGCCTCCCCCTTAGCCTCCATCGCGTGGCGTCGCACCGAAGGGCTGCTCCGTCGCATCTACGTGAGTTACGCTGAGTCCACCCAGTTGCCCACCTACCAGGCGCTTAACGCGGCGCCGGGCGGCCTCTTCGGCGGCAACCTCGCTTTGGCCCGCGCTAAGGCGGCCAACCAAGAGATCGGACTGGAGATCGGTGACTCCGTGTGGAGCGCGCAAGCGGCGGTGTTTTATCGCTCCGAGGATAACCTGCTCGATTACGTCTACAACCCCGCTAACCCGCTGTCAGCCCGCAAGGCCACCAGTGTAGATCTTAATACATGGGGCGCGGAGTTGTTTGGCCGGCGCACTGGCGCGTTTTTCGATCTCTTGGTCGGCTACACTTACCTGAGCAAGGACGACAATTACACCGGCGATAAGGTGGCTAGTTTCTATGCCCTCAATTATGCCGAGCATCGTCTTACGGCAGGGGTGGTCGCCCGGCTCGGCGCCGGCTTCGAGCTGCGCATGGACAATGAATACCGCCACCAGGCGGACAACTCTCTACGCCGTTACGGGCGCGATAACATCGACAGCGCGCTCGGGCTTTTTTACCGCGTGTCGAGCGTGAAGGGCCTCACGCTTAGCGCGCAGGTGGATAACCTCTGGGACACGGCCTATGAAGAGGTCCCGCTTGTGCCTGCGGCGCGTCACTCTTGGAGCATGGGTGCGGGCTACGTTTGGTAATTCCAACTCGTCTGGCTTGAAGGTGGAGCGCTCCTGCCGGATTGACCCGTTGGGTTTGCGGGCGGAATCTAGTGGAATGATTGCCGACACTTTCTTCTCTGCTTCGTCTGATTTAAATTCTGCTGCGAATCCTTTTCTCGACCGGACTTTTCGCATCCGCTGGTCCGGTCATACGCCCGACCAGATCGCTCCGGCCATCCGGACCGCCCTCGCGCAAGCTGAGGCGGCGTTGCAGGCGATAGCTGCTTCCACCGAGCCGGCGAACTTCGACAACACTTTTCTCGCACTTGAGCGTTCCACCGAACTGCTGACCTACGCTTGGGGCAAGGTTACCCACCTGCAGTCAGTGGCGGACGCACCCGCTCTGCGTGAGGCGCAAAACGCCATGCTGCCCGAGGTCTCGGCCTTTCAGGCCAAGATACCTCTGAACCCCGAGCTATGGACGCGGCTCAAGGCGGGTGCGGCTTCGCCCGAGGGCCGCGCTGTCTCTGGGGTGTGGGGACGCCTGCGCGACGAAACGATGGCGAGCTTTATTGAGGCCGGTGCGGATTTGCCCGCGGAAAAACGGGCACGTCTGGAAGTGCTGGAAAGTGAACTCGCCCAGATCACGCAGAAATATTCGGAGAATACCCTTGATGCTACCAACGCCTGGCAACTCGTGATCGACGATGAGGCGCGTTTGCTTGGTCTACCCGCGCACGCGATCGCGGCCGCGCGTGACTCCGCTCGCCGCAAGGGGCTGGGTTCGGATGACAAACCGGTCTGGCGCTTCACCCTGCACGGGCCATCGCTCGAGCCGGTGATGCTTTACGCCGAAGACGAGGCTCTCCGTCGCGCAGTCTGGGCGGGCTCGGTGGCGGTCGGCGCCGAGGCGGAGGACGGGAAATGGGACAATGGTCCGCTCGTCCAGCGCATCCTTGCACTTCGGGCCGAAAAGGCCTCGCTGCTGGGCAAGGCCAGTTTCGCTGACCTTGTGCTTACTCGACGTATGGCGCGCGATGGTGCGCGTGCGCTGGCCTTCGTGACTGATTTTGAGATGCGCTGCCGCGCGGCTTTTGCTCGCGAGTGTGCCGGGCTGGAAGTCTTCAAGGCGGCCCGCACCGGTGAGGCGGCCGGTCCGCTCAAGGCTTGGGAGGTCTCGTTCTGGGCGGAGAAAATGCGGCGGGAGCTGCATGCCTTCGACGACGAGGAGCTGCGCCCCTACTTCGAGGTCGGCCGCGTGCAGGCAGGACTGTGGGAGCTGGCTACGCGGGTCTTTGGCCTGCGCATCACGGAGCTCGGTATATCGCCGGAGGAAAAGTGGTGCGATGAGGTAAAATACTACGAAATTCACGATGAGGCCGGACGGCATCTGGGGTCATTCTACGCCGACTGGCATCCGCGCGAGGCTAAGCGCGGTGGCGCTTGGATGGGCTACCTGGTCACTGGCGGACCGACGCCAGACGGCGTTCGCGCGCCGCATCTCGGCTACATCTGCGGCAATATGTCCCCGCCGACTCCGGGTCGCGCTGCGCTGCTGACCCACCGTGAGGTCGAAACCATTTTTCACGAATTTGGCCATTTGTTGCACCACCTCCTCGGTGAGGTGCCGGTCAAATCACTCAACGGCGTCAATGTCGCTTGGGACTTCGTTGAATTGCCCTCGCAGATCATGGAAAACTGGTGCTGGGAGCGTGAGTCCCTCGACCTCTTTGCGCGTCACCACGAGACCGGTGCGCCTATCCCTCAAGCGCTTTTCGCCAAGATGATCGGCGCGCGGAACTACCGTTCGGCCTGCGCCGCGATGCGCCAGGTGCAGTTCGCAAAGATGGACCTCCTGCTGCACACGCGGACGACGGAGTTTATCGATGGGGATCTAGAGGCTAAGACCCGGGCCTTGGTGGTGGATAACATAATCCCCACCGTGCCGCCCGCGCGCACGATTGTGCGGCGCTTCGGCCATCTCTTTTCCGATCCGGTGGGCTATGCGGCCGGTTACTACTCCTATAAGTGGGCCGAGGTGCTGGAGGCAGACGCCTTCACGCGTTGGAAAAAAGCGGGGGTGTTTTCCCGTGCGGTCGGTGCTGAGTTCGTCGAGCACATCCTCAGCAAGGGCAATAGCGAGGATGCCGATGTGCTTTTCCGGCGTTTCATGGGAAGGGATGCCGATCCGGCGGCGCTTTTGGTGCGCAGCGGTCTCGCGTCAGGCTGATTATACATTCACGTCTGTTCTCCTTAACCAGACGCTTTCAGCCTAGCATGGAACCGCTCGGCGCGTGCGCGTCCGGGCGAAAGAGTTGGCCAGACCGAGAGGCGGAGCGCTAGGCCTGCTGGACTATGATTATCGCCGATCTTGCTAAGATTCCGGGCGGGACTTTTCCCGCGCAGCGCTGGGGCCGCGGCCTCGTGGGTCAAGCCACCCAGCCCATCCAAGCCAAGGGCTTCTCCATGGGATTTTCCGTGCTCGCGCCCAAGGGCGGTCAAGTGCCTTGGCATAATCAGGAGCAGGAAGAGGTTTATTTTATAGTGCAGGGAGAGGGCGAGATCTGCGTCCATAACGAGCGCTCTCCGATCAAGGCCGGTCAAGCGGTTTACATGCCTCCTGGGCAGTTCCATCAGCTAACTAACACCGGGGACGAGCCCATGCACATGATCTATGTGTATTGTCCGGGCGGCGACGTCGCCCACTGGCGGCAGGAGTTGAATGGCACTTTGCCTCCGGCAGGCACGGGAGAAATTCCACCCTTGCCCCAGGGGGCGCAGCCGCAATGGACAGCGATCACCCCGAAGCCCTTGGCTTAAGGGGGGGGCCGTGCGGGGCGGCGACCCTCAATCTGCCTTGGCGAGGAGTTGGACGGCTTCGGCCAAGGAGCGGGCGGCACCTTCCGCCCAAAGTTCGCCTTTTTCGGGAGTGGCGACCGTGGCGTCGCCCATCACACCCTCGGGCGCGAGGTCGCGGGTGGACCAGGCCAAGTTTAAGGCGGCGCCTTCTGGACGCAGTTCGCACGGTGCGTTGATGTCGGCTGGGTGGTGGCAGACCGCGAGCGAGCGGCGCACCAAGCCGGGGGCCAGCGCGAGCATGATCGAGGTTTCCCATTCCCCGGCGTGGAAGCCATAGGCGGCCTCTTGCGTGTTTTGGTCGGGCTTGTAGGCGCTTTGCAGCATGCCTAGCCGCAAACCCGGCATCTGTTGCAACTCGCGGATCAAAGCCACCAGCACGGCGCTGTTGCCGCCGTGGGTGTTGAACAGGGCGATGCGGCGAAAGCCCAGTTGGTGCAGTTGCTCGATCTGAGTGCGCACCAACCGGGCGAAGGTGCGATAAGTGAGGGTGAGGGTGCCGGTCCAGTCGGCGTGTTCATTGCTTTTGCCGATGGTCACGGGCGGGGCGACGTAGGCCGGTAATTCATCGGCCAGCAATGCCAGGGCGCGGGCCAGCAAGCCTTGGCCGATCATGGCATCCACCCCAACGGGCAGGTGCGGTCCGTGCTGCTCAATGGCCCCGGTGGGAAGAATGGCGACGGCACCGGAGCGCTGGGCGGCGGTGCGCAGGGCTTCGGGCGTGAGTGCGCCGAGGTAGCGGTTGCCAAAGGGTCGCCAGAGCGGAGCGACCGCGTTTGCGGGGCGCGAGGCCGCTAAGCTGGCGACAAGGGCGGGCTTTGTGTGACCATGCCAGGCGGCTTCCTCGAGCAGGCGGCCGAGGCGGGCGACGGCTTGGCGGCGGGTTAATCCCGCGGCCTCGACGCAGGCTGCGTCGACGGGACCGCTTTGGAGTGGCGGGGGCTGGTGCCAGTTGCCGGGGCGGAATTGCTCGTCACTCGATCTCTGGGGGGCGGAAGGCACGGGCACGACGCCCAGGAGCGTGGCGGCAAGGGCCTGGGTTTCTTGGCGGACGGCGAGGGCGGCGGCGGGGTGAAAATCCAAGCCCAGCGAGGCGAGGTGAACGCGATAAACCACAATCCCGAGCTCGACCCGCGCGTCCCGGGCGGCGGCATCGAGCCATTCGCGGTGCCAGGGGCTGCTGGAGAAGATCAGCAGTTTTTGGAAACCGGCGAAACGCACGCCACGCGCGAGCTCGAGCACGAGGTCTCGTCCGTCCACGGCGTTTATTCCGAACCAGGTGGAAGCGGGGTGAGGCGAAGGACCGAAGCGCAGCGGGGGCAGGATGCATGGAGCGCAGGAGGCGAGGGCGTCGCCGCAGGCTTCGGCCAGCAGGTCTGCCAGCACGGCTTCCTCGGCGTTGATCGGAAGGCCCATCCCATGGTCGGCGTGACCACTCACCGGCAGCACGGCGATGGCGCCGGGCCGACTGGCGGCGGCCGGGAATTCGGTGGTGGTTAAATGTGCCCAGCAACAATCGGGATGGGCTCGGGCGAGCCACGTCATGTTCATGGCGCCAACTTTGAAAGCTCAGGCGGGGCCGGCGAGGGTTTTTCGTTGGTTCCACTTCACCCTCTGGCTTGCAAACCTGACGGCGGGAGGCTTTTTGCGGATGTGACCGCTGCCGCCCCCACGCCCACTCTGCTCTGGTTTCGTCAGGATCTGCGTCTAGCTGACAATGCCGCGCTCGCGGCGGCTTTGGCGAGGGGCGGGCCGGTTTTGCCAGTCTTCGTATTGGACGAGGCGGGCGAAGGGGCATGGCGCTTGGGCGGGGCCGCTCGCTGGTGGCTCCATCATTCGCTGGCCTCGCTCGGGGCTGATCTACGGTCGAGGGGCGTTGGTTTGATTCTCGCGCGGGGGGACTCCGAAGCAGAGCTGGGACGGTTGGTCGCGGCGACGGGTGCAGGCGCGGTGTATTGGAATCGGCGTTATGAACCGGCGGCACGGGCGCGGGATGCGCAAATCAAGGCCCAGCTGACCGCAGCCGGGGTCGAGGCCAAGAGTTTCAATAGCTCCCTGCTCTTTGAGCCGCACACGATCCAGAATAAACAGGACCGACCGTTTCAGGTGTTCACCCCTTTTTGGCGGCATTGCAGTGCCCTGGGCTGGCCCGAACCAGTCGTCAGCGTGGGGCGGGGCTCGGGCTGGCCGGGCGGGTTGGCGTTTCCGGGCGACCTCGGGGTCGAGCTGGCGGACCTTCAGCTGCTCCCGAGCATTCCCTGGGCTGAGGGTTTCGGTGCGGTGTGGACCCCCGGCGAAACGGGCGCGGCAGCGCGATTGAAGCGGTTTCTCCAAGCCGAGGCGGTGCATCGTTACGATCAGGAACGCAACCGACCGGACCTTGACGGCACTTCTGGGCTCTCGCCCCATCTGCACTGGGGAGAGATCGGGCCGCGGCAGATTGTAGCAGCGGTGCGAGCGCTGGGGCGCGAAACGGGCACGGACCCGGTCAGCAACGGAGCCAGGGTTTTTCTTAGCGAGGTGGGTTGGCGTGAGTTTGCCTATCACCTGCTCTTTCATTTTCCACACACGCCCGAGCGTCCGCTGCGCGAAGACTTTGAGCGCTTTCCGTGGGCCGAGGATTCGGAGGGGGCAAAGCTCCGAGCTTGGTGCCGAGGGCGCACCGGCTACCCCATTGTGGATGCAGGCCTGCGCCAGCTCTGGGCCACGGGCTGGATGCACAATCGGGTGCGCATGATCGCGGCGTCCTTCCTGGTGAAACACCTGCGCCTGCCCTGGACGGGTGGGGCGGCTTGGTTCTGGGATACACTCGTCGATGCCGATCTGGCGGCAAACACCCTCGGTTGGCAATGGACGGCGGGCTGCGGAGCGGATGCGGCGCCCTATTTTCGGATTTTCGCGCCGGTCACGCAGGGGGAGCGTTTTGACGCAGCCGGCGACTATGTGCGGCACTGGGTGCCGGAGCTCGCGGGTTTGCCGGACAAATATATTCATGCTCCCTGGACCGCACCGGAGGGAGAGTTGGCCATGGCCGGAGTGGCGCTAGGCGGAAACTATCCGCATCCGGTGGTGGATCACGCGGAGGCTCGGGCGGAGGCTTTGGCGGCTTTTCAGGCTCTTCGCGGGCAAGTAACCGAGCGCGACGCATGAACAAATCGGTCCGCAACCTGGTGCTGGTGCTCGGCGATCAACTCAACGCGGATGCGTCCGCCTTTGACGGTTTTGATCCCGCCGCGGATGCGGTCTGGATGGCGGAGGTTAGGGAGGAGTCCGAGCACGTGTGGTCGAGCCAACCACGCACCGCGCTCTTTCTGGCAGCCATGCGGCATTTTCGTGATGAGCGGCGCGCGGCGGGCTGGATGGTAAACTACACTGAGCTCGACGCTATCGCCAACACGGGGACGCTCGCCGGTGAATTGGCGCGGGCGGTGGCGTTCTTGCGTCCGGCGCGACTGATTTTGACCGAGCCGGGGGACTGGCGGGTGTGGCGTGCCATGGAGAACGCGGCCGAGGGACTCGGCCTCGTGCTGGAGGTGCGGCCTGACCGGCATTTTTTTGCGACGCTGGAGGACTTTCGCATTCATGCGCTCGGTCGGAAGCAACTGCGTTTGGAATACTTTTATCGTGAGCAACGCCGGCGCCACCGCGTCTTGCTTGATGCTTCGGGTGGTCCCGAGGGTGGTGAATGGAACTACGATCAAGAAAACCGTGAGGGTTTCCCCAAGACGGGACCAGGCGTTTTGCCCGCACCGGCGGCCTTCCCGCCCGATGCAACGACGCAGGCGGTGCTCGCACTTGTGGCGCGATATTTTAAGGGCCACCCCGGACGGTTGGAGTCTTTTGACTGGCCGGTGACGCCGGCGGAGGCGCGGCGGGCCTTGGCGGATTTTATCCAGCATCGTCTCCCGGGCTTTGGCCGGCATCAGGATGCGATGTGGGCCGGCGAGCCCTGGCTCTACCACTCTCGTTTGGCGGCGGCGCTAAACCTCAAGCTTCTCGATCCTCGCGAAGTCGTGGCGGCGGCAGAGGGTGCCTACCGGTCCGGGCTTGCGCCGCTCGCGAGCGTGGAGGGCTTTATCCGCCAGATCCTTGGCTGGCGGGAATACATCCGCGGGGTCTACTGGTTGCGCATGCCGGACTACGCGGCGGTAAACGCACTCGGGGCGGAGGCTGCGCTCCCGGCGTTTTTTTGGACGGGTGAGACCGAGATGACATGCCTCCGCGAGGCCATCGGCCAGACGCTCTCGCTTGGCTATGCTCACCACATCCAGCGCCTCATGGTTACGGGGCTTTACACCTTGATGCTTGGGGTGGAGCCGAAACGGGTGCACGAGTGGTATCTGGCCGTTTACGTCGATGCGGTGGAGTGGGTCGAATTGCCCAATGTCATCGGCATGTCGCAGCACGCCGACGGGGGGTTTCTGGCGTCGAAGCCCTACATCGCGACTGGCAAATATATCCAGCGCATGAGCAACCACTGCGCGGGTTGTCGCTTCGATCCGGCCAAGGCATCTGGTGAAGATGCTTGTCCTTTCACCACGCTTTACTGGGATTTTCTGGAGCGCCACGAGGCGCGACTGGCGGCGAATCCGCGCATGGCACTACAGGTGAAGAATCTGGCACGTCTTGCGCCGGGTGCGCGGCAGGCGATCCGCGAGCGGGCGGCGGCTATCCGAGCAAACGACGGTAATCCGCCGGGTGCGCAAAACGGCACTCGGCAGGCGGCGCTCTTTGACTAGGCGCTGCAGCGCCTGGCGGGGCTCGTTATTTTTTCGCGGCGAGCAGGGCGGCGAGGGCGGCTTCGTCCACCGTGCCCTGGACGGCGTGCAGGTGGTGCAGCACGCCCATCCGGTCCTCGGGAGCGGAGGTGGAGATATCGAGCATCCAGTCCTCGGTCTTGGCGGCGGCGACGATCACTTCGTCGGCCCAGGCGATGACCTCGGCGGCTTCGATGCGGCCCTCGGTGAGGCCGCGAATGTAGTATTCGGCTTGGGTGCGGAGATTAGCGGAGGTGGACATGGAAGGAGAACTTTCGTGACGGGGCTGAGCGTGGGCGAGCCGTAAGTATCGTGCTTATTCGCCGGAGGGCGCGGCGAGGACGGCAGCGATGTGCGCGAGGATTTCTTTTTCCCCTGTCTTGGCGACGGCGGAGCTGGTGAAAACCGGCGGGGGCTCGGGCAGGAAATCGGCAATCACGGCCAGAAAGGCGTCGATCCGTGTGCGGGTCTGGGTCGCGGAATGTTTGTCTGTCTTCGTGAAAATCAGGCTGAAATCGACGTCACAACCCGCCAGCCAGCGCAGGAAATCCAAGTCGATCCGCTGGGGCTCGAGCCGTGAATCGATCAACACGAAGACCTCGGCGAGGTTACGGCGTTTTTCCAAGTAGTCGCCGACGGCGCGGTTAAACTCGTGTTTATCTTGAGTGGCGACCTTGGCATAGCCGTAGCCGGGCAGATCAACCAAAGCCCAGTTGCCGTTGATGCGAAAAAAATTCATTAGCTTAGTCTTGCCTGGAATATCGGATGCCACGGCCAAGGCGCGCCGACCGGTGAGCAGATTGACCAAGGAGGATTTCCCGACGTTGGAACGACCAATGAGGGCAAACTCCGGCAGGTTCCAGGCTGGGCAGGCGCGCAAATCGGGGGCGCTGGTCACGAAGTCGGCGGTTTTGATTTTCATGCAATTCGTGCGATGGGGGCCAAGAAGGCGCGGGCGCGTCTATCGGTAGCGAGCCTAATCGGGTGCGTTCCGCTGCGTTGATCCGAGTGGGTTTGGGGTTTTTCGTATTAAGTGCTTTTTCGCGGCCGCCTTATGATTATGGATTAAAGCCATGTGGAAGATTGAGCACCGCGCTTATCGCCTGCCCTTTCGGGTGGGCGTCAGGACTGCGCACGGGCTCTGGGCTGAACGCGAGGGCTTTTTGATTCGAGTGAGTTGTGCACAATCAGCGGCGCAGGGCTGGGGTGAAGCGGCGCCCATCCCGTGGTTCGGCACGGAGAGCGTAGCCATCGCGGGTGCGGCGCTGGAGGGGCTGCGAGGGGCGGCGGTTGATTTGAGCGACGCGCTCGCCCGGGTGCCGTTGGACTGCGTGGCGACGCGGGCGGGGCTGGCGGCGGCTTGGGCGATGGCCACGGAGGTGGCGCGCGGCGGGGCTGGAGCGACGGAGCCCAAGGCGAAATTTTTAGCAGTGGCGGGATTGTTGCCCGCGGGGCGGGCTGCGCTCGACGCGGTGGGGCCGGCCTTGGAGTTGGGTTATCGGGTTTTTAAATGGAAGGTCGGAGTGGGCCCGGCGGTGGATGAGCTCGCCTTGCTGGATGACTTGCTTGGGTGTTTGCCGGCGGGCGCGAAACTGCGGTTGGACGCCAATGGGGCTTGGGATCGGCGCGTGGCCGAGCGTTGGCTGGCGGGGGCGGCGGAGCGGCCCATCGAGTATGTCGAGCAACCGGTGGCGGCCGATGCGCGCGGGGTTGTGGATCTCTTGCGCGGTTTGGCGGCGGATTATCCGGTGACCCTCGCGCTCGATGAATCACTAGGCGGGGCTGGGGACAT
>RGVP01000051.1 GCA_010027235.1 bacterium | reverse complement strand
GTTGCGGCGGCCGGCCTTTTTGCCGGCACCGGCATGGGCCTTGCGTCTGGCGCTAGGCCGCGGGCTGGCCGACGAGGCCGGGTCCCACGCCACCTCATCCGGCCCGCGCGCCGCGCCCCGTACCAGCCGCACCACCTCATGGCCCTGCGTGGTCAAAAATGGGATCAGCGCCCGCCCCACCAAGCCCGAGGCCCCGCTCACTAAAATACGCAAGGGCCGCAGCTCACCCGCCCCGTCCTTCGCGAAGGCCAGATCCGCGCGCGTGACCGCGTGGCGGTAGGCAAACATCGCCCCGAGCTTGCCGCGCGTAAAAGCCCCGCCGGCCCAACGCCCCAGGGCTCCACCCGGCAAGGCATACTCGATCCGGTCGCACAATACGCTCCCGCCGGAAGCCAGAGCGGTGAACTCATGCCGGTGATCCCAATGCGCAAAAGGGGAGGATTGCGCCACATCACGAAAAAGCCGCCCCGCTTGGTAATCACAATGCCGCACGACCCACCGCACCCAGAAGGGCCCCACCCTCGCCCGCAGGCGCACCTCGGCACCATCGTGCACACCGCCCGTCTGCGCCTCTACCCGCACGCGTTCCCAGGGCGGGGTTAACCGGGCCAGCGCACCGGGCCGCTCATGCCAAGCGAACGCCTCCGCCGCGGGGACCCGCAGCTCCACCCTCGCTTCGAAAATATCCCGCTTCACGTCGCAGTCCTCCGCATCCGGCAACCATCCGAGCAGTATTTCACCTCGTCCCAGACCTTCTCCCATTTCTTACGCCACACAAAGGGTCGCCCGCACACCACGCAGACTTTGGCAGGGAGATCGGATTTTTTGCGCATCTTGGCCATAAGGAACCCTAGCCTGCACACTTGCGGCCCGGCCGCCAGCGCGCCGGCAGTTTAGCGCGTAAGCCTTAGCGTCGGCCCACCAGCTCCAGCATAGTCCAGGGGAGCTGGTAAAAGGCGCCCGAAAGATAGCGCGCGATAAGGGCGCCAGCGCCGGCGAGCAGGGTAAAACCCATGATCGAACGGAGAGCGTAGCTAATGATAAACACGTTCATTTTAGGCACCGCCCGACCGAGAATGGAAAAGCCCAGCGTGATCACGAAATTCAGAGCGATGAAAGGCGCTGCGATCCGCAAGGCGAGGGCGAGCAAGGTCGCCACCGCACCAGTAAGCGTTTCGGACGCCCCCGGACTAAGCCCGCCCAGACCAGGCGGCGCGATTTCAAAGCTCCGCGCAAAGGCCGCCAGCACGCCCTCGTGGGAATTGGTCACAAAAAACAAAAGCCCGGCGAACATACCGGTAAAAGACGGTAGCGGCTCCTGTGCGGGCACGGGGACGTCAAAACCGGGCGCGGCGTTCAGGCCGACCTCGCCCGCGATCACGCGACCAGCCAGTTCAGCGGACGACAGGACAATCCGGCCCGTTAACCCCATGGCGAGACCGAGCAGCAACTCGTGCACGCCAGCAATCAAGAGCTCGGGCGTGGCAGGCGATAACGGTCCAGCGGCCGTCATGGGCACGGCAGCAGTGAGCGCCCCGCCCAGCAGGAAAGATAAAGCCGCGCGTAACGGCGTCGGTAATCCACGACCGCCGGGCAGAGGTAGGATCATCACAATGCCGAGGGCACGCAATGCCCCCATGAGGGTGGCTAGAAAAGGCTCCCAAGGCATGGACGTAATCGGCGCGGGGCGCCCCGCTTCAGGGCCCCATTCCGCCCATCTTGGCGATGTTCTGCACCGTGTATTCGCTCAGAAGTCGAAGCGCCCACGGGGCGAGCAAAAGCAGAACCCCTGCGAGCGCGATCAACTTGGGCACGAAAGTGAGGGTCTGCTCCTGGATACTGGTCACCGATTGCAGCAGACTCATGATAAGGCCGACCACCAGCACTACGCCAAGAAACGGCGACATGATATACAGCGCGAATAGCACCAGCGACTTGAAGATATCGACCGCGGCCTCGGCGTTCATGGGTGGAAGCTGGTGACGAGGCTTTGCACGACGAGATGCCACCCGTCCACCAAGACAAATAGCAGCAGTTTAAATGGTAGCGATATGATAGCCGGCGGCATCATCATCATTCCCAATGCCATCAGCACAGCGGAAACGAGCAGATCGATGACAAGAAAAGGCAGGAACAACAGGAAGCCCATCTGAAAGGCGGTCTGGAGCTCGCTAATCACGAAGGCCGGCACCACGACGCGCAGCGGCAAATCGGCGACCTTGGTGGGCGGGAAACGCCCGATCTGCAGGAAAAACTCAAGATCGCGGGTGCGCGTCTGCTTGAGCATGAATTCCCGCAAGGGCTGCGAGGCGGCCTCCAAAGCCTCCATGGTTGGACGCTCACCCGCGAGGTAAGGCTTGAGGCCCTCGTCGTAGGATCGCTGGAGCGTCGGCCCCATGATGAACAACGTGAGAAAGAGTGAAAGGCCGGTGACGATCTGATTGGCCGGCGCGCTGGGCACACCGATGGCCGTGCGCACGAAGCCCAACACGATGACGATCCGAGTAAAGGAGGTCATGAGCAGGAGCAGCGAAGGCGCGATGCTCAACAGCGTCATCACCACGACGATCTGCATGCCCACGCTGGCCGACCCGGCTTTGCCGCCACCCTCCAAATCAATCGCGAGGCGCCAAGGCTCGGAACCCGCGCCAACCGCCGGAGCGCCGCCGGCACTCTGCGCCCACAAAGCCGGGGCCACCAGCAGCGCCAGCAGGAACCAGACAAAACGCAGGCGGGACTTAGGAGGTGCGGATCGCATGGGCGGCTTCCTTGGCCTCGAGAGGCGCCAGCATCTGGATACCGCCGGGGGCTACCCCGAGCAAGAAACGGCGGCCATCACAGGAGGCCACCACGAGGAACTGGCGATTGCCGAGCGGGCGGGTCTCTTCGATCGCGAGCGAACTCGCGCGGCGCGCCGCGGGCCCGAAGCCACGCCGACGCCAAAACCACCAAGCAGCCGCGCCGCCACCGACCAAACCGGCGAAAATCCAAGAGGCGCCGGCTCCGCCCGTGCGGGCAGGGGCTTCAGACGCCGACCCAGCGGGGTTACCACTGGGATAAAGTAAAGTGTCCGCGGAAAGCGCCGAAGCGGGTTCCGCTGCCTTCATCGGCTGCGCTGTCTCCAAAACAGCGCAGCCGACTACCACTAGCAGCCAGCGGGTAACGCTGGAAGATGTTCGGGCCAGAGAGTTCACGTCGCCTTGCCCACTAGTTCGGTGATCTTGATCCCGAAGTTCTCCTCGACCACCACGACCTCGCCGTAGGCGACGAGCTTGTCGTTAACATAAAGCCCAACGGGCTCATTGGCGCGGTGCTGAAGCTGGATGACCGAACCGGGCGTCAGCGCGAGCACCTCACGCATCGGCAAATAGCACGAGCCGAGCTGGACCGTGACCTTCACTTTTACGTCGAGAACGAGATCGAGAGTGTTGTTATCCATGGGAAAAAGAAAGGGAAACGGCTTCAACTACCCAGCGGCGCCGGAGCGATCTTGCCCTGGATTTTTACCGCGACATTATCACCTTCGAGCCCGACGGTGCCGATAAACTTGGGTGAGCCGTTCAGCAGGACTTGGGTTTGCTCCAGCACACCGAGGGGCAGTTCCATCACATCACCCACCCGCAATGCTGCGATCTCACGCAAGGGGATGTCGGCCAGCGGCCACTGGGCAATGATTGGGACCTCCACATGTTCATACACGGACCGCCACTCGGCGCGGGCAGGAACGGCCTCGGGCGTGGAGTCCTTTTGACGGCGAAGCTGCAAGGCTTTGACCAGTGGCTCTATGGTGTAATAAGGCAGGCCAATTTGAATTTGCTCAGAGCAATCGCCGAAGGCCATCTCGATGCTGAGGGCCAAGACGACTGCATCACGCGGCGATGTCTGCAGGAAACGTCCGTTGTTTTCGTGGCCGATAATCTGGGTGTGAAGCTCCATCTCCTCGCGCCATTGCGAACACCATTCTTCGAGAATGATCTTAATAACGTCTTCCAAGAGAGAGATCTCGATCTCGGTCAGGTAGCGCTCAGCCTTTACCGAATGTCCGCGACCACCCAAAAGGCGATCTACCAGCGTAAGGGCCAAGCGTGGATTGATATCCAAAACACCCACCCCGAGCAAGGGCTCGACCTTAAAGAGGCAGATATGCGTTGGACTCGGCAAAGCTTCGGTAAACTTGGCGTAAGTCTGCGTCTGCAATCGAGCCATCTTCAGCGAACACTCCATGCGCAAATACAACGCAAGCCGGGCCGAAAGATACCGGATGAAATCTTGATGCAAAATGCGCAGTCGCCGTAACTCCACCTCGGTCAGAAACGCGGGGTTTCGAAAATCGTAGACCTCCACTCGGGCCGCCGCTTCAGCATCGCCCCGCTTGCCGTCGGCACGGAGCAAAGGCGGGCGAACCTCGGCCACTGCTTGCGCGAGCAGTTGGTCGATCTCGCTTTGATCGAGCATGCTCGAAATCAGATCTTCAGCTGAATCGGCCATGGCTTTACTGGATCACAAAATCGGAGAAAAAAAGATTCTCCGCGACCTTGCCCCCGAGGGCTTGATTGTAGGCAGAGAGCAAACGCTCCCGCAGTAAATTCTTGGCGCCAGCTTCTTCGAGATCAGCGAGCGAAAGAGAGGATAACACGCCGAGGGTCAGGTCACCCAATTGAGGTTTTTCGGCATCAAAGCGGGCGACGATATCCTCCGCACCGGTAACCAGAAAACTCGTCTTAAGGTAACGCGTGCCCATGGTGCCCGCGAGGTTCACAACCACGTTTTCAAAGCGATAACCAGTGGCGGTGGCAGCGACGGCACCCTCGCCCTTGCCTCCCTTGGGAGCGGCGTGGCCCTTGTCCTTTTCTTTTTCCTTCTCCTTGGTCTTGCCGGGAACGGCGGACTTCTCGGAGGTAGGTTCGGCGCTGATCGCGGTAGTGATTTTGGGGAGCAGCACGAATTGTGCGACCGCCCAGGTGAGAGCGGGAGCAAGCACGATAGGCAGCAACGCCGGTAGCAGGCCGCTACCCTTGGCTCGGGCGGGGGCGGGAGCGCCGGGAACGGCGTCCCCAGTCGGGGGCGTGTCGGTTTTTTTCTCGGCCATGACGAAGAGACGCTTAGCGCTTCAGGTTAACGATTTCTTCCAGAACGGAATCCGAGACCGTGACGACACGAGAGCTCGCCTGAAAACTGCGCTGGGCAGCGATCATATTAGCGAATTGCTCGGTCAGATCCACGTTGGAGAGCTCTAGGGTGCCGGCCTCGATCTTACCCAGCCCATTGGAGCCCGGTGCATTATTGCTGGCCGAAAGAGTCGCCCCCCCAATCGGACCGGCGGCCGTGAACCCGGTAAACAGGTTGTCACCGGCGCGCTGAAGTGCGCTAGGATCACGGAAACTTTGCAACAACACCTGATTGGTCGCGGCATTGGTGCCGTCGGAATAATATTCCACCAATTTACCCTGACCATTGAAGGAGAATGACTGGAGCTGAGCGCCCGCAGGCGGGGTGCCGAGCTTGATATCATCGACCGAGCCATTGTTGAGGCCCTGCACGCGATATCCGCCCGTGGTGACCAGGTAACCCTTGTCATCGAAATGGAAATCACCGGCGCGAGTGGCAAAGGTGCTGCCATCCGCCGGATTAACTACTTGGAAGAAACCAGACCCAGAAACACCCAGATCGGTGCTCACACCGGTGGAGCTGAGGGAGCCTTGGGTAAAGCGCGCTTGAATCGCGCCAATCTGCACACCGCTGCCGACCTGGATGGCCGAGACGTTCGAAGTGGTGGCGCTAGACGGCGCGGAACTGCGCATCGTGTTGCTAAAACTGTCCTCAAACGAAGTGGTCGAGCCCTTGTAGGCCGTGGTGTTCACATTGGCGATGTTATTGCCAATGACCTCGAGGTCTTTGGTGAAGCTTTTGAGGGCACTAACGCCCGAAGTAAGTGTTCCGATAAGAGCCATGGTAGGGATGGGTTTAGGATTGTGGTTGGGCGGGAGTCGCAGCAGCGACCCGCGTTACAGACGAGGAGGGATAAAGTTGGCCGGCGATGCTGAGTTTAGACCCGGCATCGGTTTGCGTGACCGAATCAACCAGACCGCTCACCTCGCCCTTGGAGGTATTCACCGTAACCTGGCGACCAATCAGATTATAGGAGGATTGCAGGGCCATGTCTCCGCGCAAAGCGGTCATTTCTTTGGACATCTGTGAGCTCTGCTCGAGGGCCGAGAACTGGGCCATCTGACCCATGAAAGCGGTGTCATCCATCGGCTTGAGTGGATCCTGCTTCGAGAGCTGCACGGTAAGCAGCTTCAAGAAGTCATCCTGCCCGAGCGTCTGCTTAGGGATGCGGTCCGACTTAGTGGCAGCGGTGCCGGAAGCGGAGGTAGAATTGGTGCTTGGGATAGTCATGGTAGGGGTTAAGCGCGAACGCTCAGAAGACGATCCCGATCACGGACCGGCGTTGGTTGATTTAGGACGGAAGCAGATACGACTGGAACAGTAGACGATGCGCCCAGAAAGCCGCGCGGCTCCAAGTCTTGGCGGGCTTGCCGGCGGGAACCACCCTGCCCTAGCTCTTGATCGCGCCCAAAGCCATTGACCGGCGCCTCTGCGGCGAGAGCCGAAGCGCGGGAGCTACTGTGATCCAGTGCGGCAAAAATGGGCTGCGCCCAAATCGGGGTGCCCGCCTCACGCTTGGCCGTAAAATCAGACCAGGCCGAAGACAACGCCGAGCGCACCTCGGTCGAATCAGAACGGAATTCCGCATGCACACGGCCCTCCCGCATCAAAACGCGGACCTCGACGCGGTGCGTCTCGTCCAGATCAAGCTTTAGGGTCACCCGGTCGGCCGGCGTATCACGCATTAATTCGGCAACCTCGGCCACACGCTCCACCAAACGGACCGCCGCGGAAGCATGCTCACCCACCACTGGCCCGGACGCAATCGTCGCGGCAGGCGGCGCAACAGACAAAGAGGTGGCGGAGACAAAGGACATTGATCCAGCTCCATTAGCTGACATCATGCCATTATCAGTTTCTAATTTTTTAAACCCCTTAATATCATTTACTTTGTCTACATTTTTATTTTCACTATTTAAAAATCTACCGTTGGCTAAACTTCCCGCCGCACCGGCAGTGGCAATAAATTCCCCCCCGCCTTTGGTCAGATTCGTGTTCGCCACGGCCAGCGCCCCACCTTGATCAAGATTCGGAAGGACTCCGCCCGCAATTTTGGTTTTAGCGGTGGTCAGATCACTGGGGCCGGCGTCCAAGAATGACGGGCCTCTAGCGCTCTCCTCTTGGGAAACCGCGGCCGTTCCAACTTGCCGAGAGCCAGACGCACCCGGTGTCGGCGTAGCCGCGCCATCAATTTGGCTACGGTCAAGACAAGCGGAGTCGGAGAACGCGCTAGATTCACCGTCGGTTGTAACGGTATTTTCCTCGAACGAAACGGACGCATCCGGAAAGGATGGCGGCGGCGGTGGCGGTGCAAACTGCGGAACCGGCGTCCAGAAAAAGGGCAAGGCCGAGCCCAGAATGTTAAACTCCTCCTGCTCGGTCGAGTTTTCCGTCGAATCCGCTCCTATTTCAACGGTCTCTGCATCCGAATCGCCGAAGTTATGACTTGAGGATAGCCCTAGGCATTCGGCAAACGCCAACTTTGCAATCGCCGACGAATCACCTCCTCCCGGTGCCAATGCGGCGGACGGCAGGACACACGCTCCAACCGACGCCGGACCCATACCCGCGCAAAGAGAGACCGGGACTAAACTAAAGTTTGAAATCATAGTGCCCCAGTTAAAAATTCCTTAATGGCCATAGATTTACAATATTTTCAGCGTAACTGCTAATTAGGGGCCAGCAGGTGCGCGCTGGGTGGAGATGCGCTTTAACAACAAGGAAATAGTCGCGGCGCGCCTAGCGCCATCCGCGCCACCAATCGAATTTTGGGCCATCTGAGCGAGAATCGCCGAGTTCACATCGGCCTTCATCAGGGAAAGCAGTTTAGCCACCGTGACGTCATCCATTTTGGAGAGAATGGCCGCAGCCGACGCCGGCGCGATCTGACTATAAGTCGCCGCGAGAGGTTTGAGGTTCTTTTTCTCGGTATCCTTTACCTCGATCAACTGCCGCTTGATCTCCCCTTGCATGGCCTCGATCTGGGCACGGGTGCGCTCCAGCTCCGCAGCCTCCTCGGAAATGCGTTTTTCGCGCAACGAAAGCGCAAGCTCCCGCTTCGCGACGTCCGCGCGCGCCTCTTCTAACTCCTTGGCGAGGCTCTCGATCTCTACCGTCCAAAAGTCCCAAGGCTTCTCCGGACGCTCCTCCTCCAATTGCTGGGCTACATGCACCTGCCTCTGCGCGACCAACCCCATCGTTGTTTTCCAAAGCCAAGCCAGCAAAACTGCGGCCGACAGCAGCGAAGCGAGCAAAGCGGAGACAAAGGGAGAGATGGGGGCTTTCATGCGCAAGTGCCACATTGGGCAAATTACCCCAAAGCAAAACCAATACCGCCTAAGGTTTAATATTCTTTAATAACTCCAGGATAACAAAATAAAAATATATTAAGGAAAAAACAACGAGCCCCCAACCATCCACCCAAGGGGGTGGGTAAATTCTGCCGGGAGGCCTTTAACGCCCATTCCAAACGTAGGCATGGTTGACATAATTGAGACAGAAATGAGACTTACTCCCGTGACTCCTGAAGCCATCGAAAGCGCCCGCCAAAAGTTCCGCACCCATCTCGCCGCGCACGGTCTTCGCATCACCAACCAGCGTCTCGCCATCTTCGACGCCGCCTTCGGCCAAGCGGAGCATTTCACGGCCGAGGAGTTGCTCGCCCATGCCCGCGCCCTCGACGAATCGGTCTCGCGCGCCACCGTCTACCGCACCCTACCCCACCTCACCGGCAGCGGAGTGCTGCGCGAAGTCGATATCGGCCGGAACCTGAAATACTACCTACCCAACACCGACAGCACCGCCCAAGTCGCCCAGGTGATTTGTGTAGATTGCGACAAAATCTTCGAGATTAGCGCCCCGTTCATGTCTTGGTATGGCAACACCGTCTCTTCGAAACTCGGTCTTACCCCGGTCTCGCAACGCCTCCAGGTCAGCGCCACCTGCGACGCGCTGAAGGCCGCCGGCGCGTGTAAACACCGAGCCTGACGCCTCCACCGCACTCGGCGCCTCTTTTTGATCGCGCGCGCCTGACGGTTTGCCGTTTTCTGCCGTGTTCGCATCCTATTCACCATGGCCCGCAAAGACGACCACGCCTTCGACATTTCGTTCTACGAGAGCATACTCCGCCGCGACCCCTCCTACACCGAGGTCGTCGAGATCCTCGGCGGGCTCTACACCAAGGCCGGACGTATCGCCGACGGTTTGAAAATGGACCGTAAACTCGTGCGCCTGCAGCCGGAAAACGCCACCGCCCGCTACAACTTGGCCTGCAGCCTCGCTCTATCAAAACGACCCGCCGAGGCCCTCGCCATCCTCGCCGAGTCCATCGCGCTAGGCTACGACGACGCCGAGTGGATGGCCAAGGATCCCGACCTCACACCGCTTCGCAAACGCCCTGAGTTCAAGCTTTTGGTCGACCTCGTTCGCCAAGCCACAAATCCGAAAAGCTGACCCATTTCCCGTGATCGACTACGAACCACTCGTCCTGCCGCCCCGCGCTAGCCCCCCGCCCCTGAGCGCGATTCAGGAGGAGGTCCTTGCTTTGAAACGCGAACGCAATGCAGTCATCCTAGCCCACAACTACCAGAACGAGGAGATCCAGCAGGTGGCTGACTTCGTAGGCGATTCCCTCGGGCTTAGCTACCAAGCTCAGGCGGCCCAGGCCGACGTGATCCTCTTCTGTGGCGTGCATTTTATGGCCGAGACCGCGAAGATCGTAAACCCCGGTCGCACCGTGCTGCTGCCCGACCTTGCCGCCGGTTGCTCGCTGGCCGATTCCTGTCCGGCCGACCGACTCGCCGCCTACAAAGCCGAGCACCCCGGCGTCTACGTCGTCGCTTACATCAACTGCTCCGCCGCCGTGAAGGCCCTGAGCGATGTGATCGTGACCAGCGGCAACGCTCAAAAGATCGTATCCCGCGTCCCCGCCGGTCGCGAAATCCTCTTCGTCCCCGACCAAAACCTCGGCCAGTGGGTGTCCCAAAAAACCGGACGCGCTATGCAGCTCTGGCCCGGTAGTTGTTACGCCCACGTGCTGTTCACCACTCAGGCGATTGAACGCGTCCGGCTGAAATTTCCCGACGCTCCGGTCGTCGCCCACCCCGAGTGCGTCGAGGCGGTGCGTGATCTGGCCGACGAAGTGTGCTCAACCGAGCTAATGGTTAAATTTGCCCGCGAATCAAAGGCTGAGCGCATCATTGTAGTGACCGAGAGCGGCATGCTCCACCGCCTGCGCCGCGAGGTGCCGGAAAAGACTTTCATCGCCGGCCCGACCGACAACTGCGCCTGCAACGATTGCCGTTTCATGAAGATGAACACGATCGAGAAGGTGCGCGACGCGCTCAAATTCATGCAGCCCGCCATCGAGGTGCCCGAGGCCATCCGCCTCGCCGCCCTCGCCCCCATCCAACGCATGCTGGACTGGAGCCGCTGAGCGCGAGTCCAGCTCACCGGCGCCGCCCACCCAAGTTACCAGAGCGCCCCTTGGCTTTACCGCCGCTCCCCTTGCTAGACTGCGCCTGCGCGGCCTTGCGGAAATCGCCGGAACGCAGGGCCTGGATCTGATCGCGCAGCACCGCCGCGCGCTCGAACTCGAGCCGGGCGGAGGCGTCGGCCATGTCCTGCTCCAACTCGGCGATGACCGCCGCCACGTCCTCGGGGCCACCCTCGGCCAGCGCGTTAGGCTCCTCGGCGCGCACGCCGGAACCATCATAAACGTGCAGACTGGTCTGCTGCGAACGCTTCACTCTACGCGGCGTGATGCCGTGTTCGGCGTTGTAGGCAAGCTGCTTGGCGCGTCGTGAGGAGGTGACCTCAATCGTCCGGCGAATGGACTCGGTCACCACATCTGCATAAAAAATCACCCGCCCTCGCTCATGACGTGCGGCGCGGCCCGAGGTCTGGATGAGCGAGGTTTCGCTGCGGAGGAATCCTTCCTTGTCAGCGTCGAGCACCGCGACCAGCGCGACCTCGGGCAAGTCGAGTCCCTCGCGAAGGAGATTGATGCCGATGAGCACATCGAAGTTACCCAAACGCAAATTGCGCAAGATCTCCACCCGCTCGATGGCATCGATATCGCTGTGCAGATACTCGACCTTGAGCTTCGCCTCACGAAAATACGCAGTGAGATCCTCGGATAAACGCTTGGTGATGGTGGTCACCAGCACGCGCTCGCCAGCCTCGACCGCGAGGCGGCACTCGGCGATGAGGTTCTCCACCTGCCCCTTGGTCGGGCGGAGCGTGATCAGGGGGTCGAGCAGACCAGTAGGACGAATCACCTGCTCGGCGACGACGGTGGAGCGTTCTATTTCGAACTTCGCCGGCGTGGCCGAGACGTAGACGATCTGGTCGGTGATCGACATGAATTCGTCGAAATTCTGCGGTCGATTGTCCAACGCGGAGGGCAAGCGGAAACCGAAATTTACCAGCACCTTTTTGCGGGCTTGGTCGCCGTTGAACATACCGCCGATCTGCGGCACGGAGGCGTGGCTTTCGTCGATGAGGAGCAGAAACTCAGGCGGGAAAAAATCCAGCAGGCAAAGCGGACGCTCGCCCGCCGCGCGACCAGCGAGGTGGCGGGAGTAGTTCTCGATGCCATTGCAGAAGCCCATTTCCTGAAGCATCTCCAAGTCGTAGTTGGTGCGCATACGGATGCGCTGGGCCTCCAGCAAAAGCCCCTGCTTCTCGAATTCGGCCACGCGGGCGTCGAGCTCGGCCTTGATGCGGTCCACCGCGGAACCGAGTTTATCCTTGGTGGTGACGTATTGGTTGGCGGGGTAGAGGTCGAATTTATCGAGCCGACGCAGGACCGAGCCGGTCAACGGATCGAACTCACTCAAGGCCTCGATCTCGTCGCCCCAGAACTCTACCCGCAGGCCCTGCTCCAGGTAAGCGGGCATGATATCGACCACGTCGCCCCGCACCCGAAAAGTGCCGCGCTTGAATTCGTAGTCATTTCTAGAATACAGATTATCCACCAGCCTCTGCAACAGGACCTGCCGGCCGAGGATGCCGCCGCGCTCGAGCGGGATGCGCAACTCCTTGAAATCGTCGGGTGAACCTAGGCCGTAAATGCAGGAGACGGAGGCGACCACAATCACGTCGCGGCGCGAAACCAGTGCGCTCGAGGCCGCGATGCGCAGGCGCTCGATCTCCTCGTTGATGGAGGAATCCTTCTCGATGAAGGTATCAGACGAAGGCACGTAGGCCTCAGGCTGGTAGAAATCGAAGTGCGAGACGAAGTATTCGACCGCGTTCTCCGGGAAGAAATTCTTAAACTCCGAGTAGAGCTGCGCGGCGAGGGTCTTGTTGTGTGAGATGATCAGAGTCGGTCGGTCACGGGCCACGATCAGGTTGGCCATGGTGAAGGTTTTGCCCGAGCCGGTGACGCCGAGGAGAGTCTGGTGTTTGTTGCCCGCCAGCAGCGAGGCCGACAGCGCGGCAATGGCCTGCGGCTGGTCGCCCGTCGGCGTATAGTCGGCGTGGAGCTTGAACATTCCCATGGCTACCAAGGTGCGCGGAAGCGCCTCGGGCGCTAGGGGAAAACTCCGGTGCGCGGCCGGCGACTCACAGCAAAAGGAAACACGCCGCCATCACGAGGGTCGGCAGGATCGCGGCGATGGCGAGTTTCACCGGGGAAAAGCCCTCGGGGAAAAAACGCTGGAGAACGGAAAGACCAGCGGGATTGGGGGCGTTGGCGATCACGGTCAGGCCGCCGCCGGTCACCGCACCGGCCACGACCGCGTATTTCGCCGCGTCGGAGAAACCCGGCACAAGGGTCGCGAGGTAAGTGATGGCTGCGTTATCGTTGAACGCAGTCAAAAGCGTCGCGCCCCAGAAGAGCGCAGTCGGGGCCAGCCCAGAGAGCACCGGCGCGATCCACCAGCCTTGCAGGCCACCGTGGACCACTAGGCCCGCCAGGAAAAAACCCACCAGCAACGGTCCGCGAAGATCGAGCTGGGTCTGGTGGTGGGCTGTAGCCTGAAGGAAGCCCACGTAGAAAAGGAAACCGCCGATGAAGAGCACCGGATAATGCGCCGCCCATACCGTCCAAGCAAGAAACCCGAGATGCGTCGCCGTGACCCAAGCCGGCACCGACGGACGCCCCGCTCCAGAAACGTCTTCGGTCCCCGGAGTGCGCGCCGACAGCGAGATGAGTTCACGTCGGAACAGCACGGCGTAAAGCGCGGTCGCGATAAGGATGCCGATCACGGCCTTCCAGCCAAAGTTAAGCGCCATATGGGCGAGTCCCCAGCCCCACGGCCCCGCCACCATCAACACCGGAGGCGCCGCAAAGTGGGTCAGCGTGCCACCCACGGAGATGTTTACAAAAAGCAGGCCGATGGTGGCGTAGCGCAACCGAGCGCCGGGCTGGTAGGCATAAAATTGCCGCGCCAACAAGAGCGCACCCACCGTCATCGCCGCCGGTTCGGTGATGAACGAGCCAAGGATGGGAGTAAGCACGAGCAGGGCCGTCCACCACGCAAAGACCGTGCCGCCACCGAGCGCCGCGACCCGCCGCAAACCCGACTCGGCCAGGGCGATAACCGGACGGGAGGCCGCCATCGCCATAATGATAAAAACAAAGAGCGGCTCGGTGTAGTTTACCCCCGAAAAATAGCCGATGGCGGTGTCCACCCCCGCATGGAACGCAATCGCGATCCCAAGAACGACCGCCCAAAGCCCGAAAACCACCTCAATCTCGCCAAAAAAATGCAGCACTTGGCCAAGAAAACTCACTTCGTCGGGCACGATACCCCTGTTACGTTCCTGCAATTCCCCGGCTCCGGCGCTTTGACGGCGTGCGCGCAGAAGTGCCGCGTGTCGCTCCTCAACCAAGTGCGCCTGATGGCGAATGGATCCGGCGAGAAAGGTGTGCAAAATCGCGAGGACGAAAATGCCCGTGGCGACTAGGTTAAAAGGTTCCGCCGCGACCCGCCCGGCCAGAGTAGACCACAAGCCCGCACCCTCGGCGTCGGCGTAGGTTTCCAAGGCCCGCGGAAAAGCGGCACCCGAAGAAGCGACGGCAGCTAGGGGCAACGTCGTCATGGTAGGAGGGCCGGCACTTCAGCCAGTGACCCAACAAAAGCGGCCGCCCCAGCCTTGACCTTGGCTCGCGTCAGGTAGCGGCCAAAGCCGACGAATAAATCCACCTCAGGCGCGGTCTCGAGGTCGCTCACGCCATCTCCCACCATGACAACCCGCTCCGGCCTGAGCTCGGCCCGAAGCTCTCGGATACGCTCCGGTTTACCGCCCGAACGAGTCGTTGGGTAAGCCTCGTCAAAACCCGCATAGTTACCCGCCGCGTCAAAAAACAGGTCGACTGCCTCCACCCGCTCAATGCCTAGGAAATCAGCCAGCGGGCGGATCGCAGGACGAAAACCGCCACTCAAAATCATCGGCGTCCACCCGGCTGCCCGCGCCGCCGCCAAAGCTGCGATTGCCGTGGGCTCGACCGTCTCGATGTAACGACGGCCGATCTCCGCGACATCCGCACGGCGGGGCTGAATAATACGCAGGCGCTCCCCGAAAACCGCTTCAACCGCTATGCGCCCATCCATCGCCTCGTGCGTCATGGCCTCAACCCGGGCGAATACTGCCGCACCCCGCAGTCGGCCCAATTCATCGATGCCCTCAATGGCGCTCAGGGTGCTGTCACAATCGATGATAAGAAGTTTAAGCGGCGAAGCCATGTTGGGGGGGGCAGACTCCCAGCGGGAAACACCCGCAGGCAAGCGCGACTTGGCGCTTTTGATGCCAACGGCTACGAAAAAACCGCCGGCCCGAAAGGGACGCGGCAGTTTAAAACCCAAAGGGGTAAAGTCGTTAAACCTTACTTCTTGGCGATGGGCGACGTGCTGCGGCGGAACTTGGTGGTGAACTTCTCCACGCGACCGGCGGTGTCCACGATGCGCTTCTCGCCAGTGTAGGCGGGATGGGAATCCATGGTCACGTCGCGAATGACGACGAAATATTCAACGCCATCGATGACTTCCTTGCGGATAGACTTCATCGTGGACTTGGTGAGGAACTTTTTACCGGAGGCAACGTCGAGGAAACAGACATTGTTGAGGGTGGGATGGCCTTCGCTCTTCATGATAATTAAGGATTTAGATCGGCAAGTGCCGGATTAGCCTTGGCGCGCCTTGTAGCGCGGGTCGGTCTTATTGATGACGTAGATACGTCCCTTGCGGCGGACGACTTGGCAGTCAGGGTGACGCTTCTTCGCGGATTTGATGGAGGAAACTACTTTCATAAAAAGGGAGAAAACACCGGCTCAGACCCTATGGTGTCAAACGGAAACTTCCGCGATTTGCAGGGCCAGTCTCGGAAAACAGCCTATCGAAGAGCATAGAACAAAGCCCCGCGACTGCCAGCCCTTCCCTAAGTCGGGACCTTAGCCTATAACCCAAGACTTCTTTCCCATGTCGACTCGGCTCCGCATTTTCCCCGATTTAGTCCAAAACCCCATCGATCCGCGCCTCTACGGTTCCTTCATCGAGCACCTCGGTCGCGCCGTCTACACCGGCCTCTACGAACCGGGACACCCCACCGCCGACGCCCAAGGTTTTCGCCGCGACGTGCTCGATCTCGTGCGCGAGTTAAACGTGCCCATGGTGCGCTACCCCGGCGGCAACTTCGTCTCCGCTTACGACTGGGAGGACGGCGTCGGCCCCCGCGCACAACGTCCCTGCCGCCTCGACTATGCCTGGGGCGTCACCGAAACCAACCAATTCGGCACCAATGAATTCATGGCTTGGTGCAAGGTCGCCGGCACCGCCCCGATGATGGCGTTTAACCTCGGCACCCGCGGCCTCGACGCCGCCCGCCAACTGGTCGAATACTGCAACGCCTCCATCGGCACCAAATTTGGCGACCAGCGCAAGGCCCACGGCTTCGCCGATCCCTACAACGTCCGCACCTGGTGTCTCGGTAACGAAATGGACGGCCCTTGGCAGACGGGGCGCAAGACCGCCGATGAATACGGCCGCCTCGCCAACGAGACCGCCAACGCCCTCCGTCAGTTCGACCCTGCCCTCGAACTTATTGCCTGCGGATCTTCCGGACCCGCCATGCCCGCCTTCGCCGAGTGGGAACGCGTCGTGCTGGAGCACTGCTACGGTCAGGTCGATGCCCTCTCCATCCACCTCTACGTCTGCGAAGCCGGCTACAAGTCGCTGGCCGACTACCTCGCCTGCCCCGTCGTGATGGAAAACCAGATGCGCGACGTGCTCGCCGCCTGCGATTTCGTGAAGGCCAAGCAGCGTCACAAAAAGACCATGATGCTTTCATTCGACGAGTGGAACGTCTGGGACATGGCCCGCTTCGGGGCGAAGTGCGAACGCTGGGCCGAGGCGCCGCCCCAGCTCGAGCAACTTTACACCTTCGCCGACGCCCTCGTGGTCGGTGGCATGCTCCTCGCTCTGCTTCGCCAGTCCGGCCGCGTCCGTTACGCCTGCCTCGCTCAACTGGTCAACGTCATCGCCCCCATCATGACCGCACCCGGCGGCGGCGCCTGGCGGCAGACGATTTTTCACCCCTTCGCCCAAGCCTCCCGTTTCCCGCCCTGGGGCCCGGCC
>RGVP01000006.1 GCA_010027235.1 bacterium | reverse complement strand
CGCCTCAACGTTCTTGTCGTTGCGGGGATCTTTCAATAGTCGTGCGGGAAATCGAACCATGGTGGCAGGGTCAGTGACATCCAGGTAGAAAACACCGCTGTGTGCAGATGCCACTCTAACTCTTGAAATTTGGTCAGTGGAATCGGGATACCAAGTTTGCAACCAAAAATGTCGATACAAGTCACTGTCGCCAACACCACCAATAGCTACCAAGAACCAAAGGCAACCTGCTCGAGCAACCATTTAATTGCCCGACTACCCGCTAGCACCGTACTCATCCTGTCTACTCGGATCAATCGCTACGACAAACTTTTTTCAACGACAGAGCGACAGAATTTTTGCGATGCCGCCTTGTGGATTCATCAACGACGACCTTGTTATTGGAAGCTTGTTAAACCGCCCTCGAAAACGGCGTAGGAGTTGAAAAAGTAGAAAGTGCGATTACACACTTTATTACACAAATGGACTATAACGCTATAAGTTATTGAATATATTAAACAAATTTAGAGTTGGAATCGATCATAATCCGCAGGTCCGGGGTTCGAGTCCCTGATTCGCCACCACAACATTCCATTTAAATTCAACGGCTTAAGAAGTATTAGTCGTGCCAGGGCAGTTGCTGCGGGCGTGTTTGCTGGGCTTGCTGCAGCACTGAGGACCCGCGCGTCCAAGGTCTCGGGCGCTCAGGCAGAAGAACCGCGCAGACCGATCCAGGCCACCCGACCCACCTTTGAGGGGTCGATTGGGGCCGTCCAGGGCTCGATATGGGCCTGGCGGCCCGCCCACTGCACGCTCACCAGCCCACCCTGCAGATCCTCGACGATGCCCTTAGCGCGCACCAGGGTCGCCGCGCGGGTTGACCACTCGGCTGTGAGCGCCTGCACGTCCACGCGCCCGTTCAGCCAAAGGCTGCCGAATTCAAAGACCTCAGCCGCGGGGGCGAAAGGGCGTGCCTGCGGCGAAAAGGCGCCGGCGTCTGGTGGGCTGTCCGCCTCACCTTGTAACTTCTCACCCAGGCCCAGCACCGCCTCCACCGGCACCTGCGCGCGCACGGTGGGCCACAGTGGCGTGCGGGGGTGATCAGCGGCCCACCAGGCTTGCAGGGCGGCCAGCGTGGTGGCCTCCACTCGGTCGGTCTTGTTGAGCAGCAGCAGGTCGGCGTCTTCCAATTGCTGCTGCACGGTGTCGCCTACGTAGCGGTCGGCGGCGCGTGCCCGCACATTGGGGGCATCCGCCACCACCACCGTGGCTTCCAGCCGCAGGTCCGGCACCAGCGAGGCCGCGCGGGCTACAGCTGAGGGAATGCCCACGCCGCTTGTCTCGATCAATACCAGATCGGGCGCGGGCTGGCGCCTGAGCACCTCAGCCAGCGTGCCCACGAGATCGCTGCCGAAGCTGCAGCACACGCAGCCCCCGCCCAGGCTGAGCACACCGCCTTCGGCCCCAAGGATCAGGTCGGCATCAATGGACACCTCGCCAAAATCATTGACCAGCACGGCAATGCGCCGCCCTGCTGCATGCCGCAGCAGGTGGTTGACCAGCGTGGTCTTGCCTGCGCCCAGGTAGCCGCCGATCAGGATGGCGGGCACACGCGCCATCAGGCGGCCGCCTCGCACCAAATGGATACGCGGCGCCCCAAGTCGAACGTGTGTTGCCGGTACGCGCCTAGGAGTGAATTCAAGGGACTCACGCCTGGAATACCCTGCCGCCCTGAACCGTGCCCCACACGCCCACGTCCTTCAGTCGCTCCGCACCCAGCTCGGTGGGGTCGTCTTCCAGCACGCAGAAGTCAGCGCGCTTGCCGCATTCGATGGAGCCGATCTCGCCATCGAGCTTCAGCGTCCAGGCTGCTCCCAGGGTGATGGCACGCAACGCGTCCATCACGCCAATGCGCTGATTGGCACCCAGCACGCGGCCCGATGCCGTGAGGCGGCTGACGGCGCACCAGGCCGTGAACAGCGGGCCCAGCGGCGTGATGGGAGCGTCGGAGTGGATGGCAAAGGGCACGCCGGTGTCCAGGGCAGAACGGCAGGCGTTCATGCGCTCAGCACGCTCGGGGCCTACGGTGATGTCACGGTGCTGGTCGCCCCAGTAAAAGTGGTGGTTGGCAAACAGGTTCACGCCCATTCCCAGCGCCTTCATCCTGCGGAACTGCGCGGCGTCGGCCAGCTGGCAGTGCTGGAGGATGAAGCGGTGGTCAGGACCGGGTTGGGTGCGCAACACGGTCTCCAGTTGGTCGAGCACCATCTCGGTGGCCTCGTCACCATTGGTGTGGGTGTGGATCTGCACGCCCTGCGTCAACGCCAGCCTGTAGGCTTGGGCCACGGTCTCGGGCGGCGTGTACCAAAGGCCGTTGGGCGCACCGTTATAGTAGCCCGGCCAGCGCAGCCGGGCCGAGAAGCCCTGGATGGAACCGTCGGCCACCACCTTGATACGGCCCAGGCGCAGTTGCTCGGTGCTGCGCAGCCGCAGGGCGAGCACGCGCTGCACGGCGTCAGCCGGCGTCATGCCGATCAGCCGCAGCAGCGGCACGATGCGCAGCGGGTAAGTAGCTTCGTTGGTGACTCGCACCAAATCGTCCACCTCGCCGTCACCCAACGTGGCGGCCAGGTCGGTGGCGGTAGTCACACCCGCGCGCACCGCCAGTTGGCCGAAGGCCCGGATGCCAAACTCATCGCTGCCCAGGAACGAGCGGTTCAATCCCACCACGGCCAGTGCCGGACCCATGGCGTCCGGCCCCTTCAGCTCGCCCGTGGGCAGACCGTCAGCCCCCAGCGGAATGCCTGGGTGCGTGATGCCGGTGCGTAGCAGACCGGCCTGCCCCAACGCCGCGGTATTGACGTTTAGGATGTGGCCGCTGGCGTGCATCACGCCCACGGGACGTATGCTGCCCACGCGGTCCAGGTCGTGGCGGTTGCAACGCCGCGCGCCGAAGTAGATGGGGTCGAAGCCCCAGCCCACCAGCGGCGTAGTGGCATCGGCCATCCCGGCGGCCCGCACGGACAGTGCCGCCACCACGGCCTCCAGCGAGGGCGAACCGGCCACGTTGCGGCCTTGAAGGCACTTCACATCGAAGTAGCCGCAGTAGGTGAAGCGCCAGAAGGTACCCGCCATCAAGTGGCTGTGGCCCTCCACGAGGCCGGGCATCAGCACCTTGTCGGCAAAGCGCTCGTCCAGCTCGTAGGGACCCCACCCTGCCAAATCCTCTAAGGGACCCACCCCAAGGATGCGCCCGTCACGTACCGCCACATGCGTGGCGTCCGGCTGGGACGGGTTCATGGTGAGGATGCGGCGGGCGACGTAGATGGTGGTAGTCATGGGGAGTTGGTTGTTCATCAATCGATAAACCAGATGGTATGCCAAAAGAGCGAGCCTCAACCAGGGTTCAGTGGCGACGACAACGGACGGGCAGCACGCAGGTCAGCGGCGCTAGCCACCGGCTCGCACCACCACCCCAGCCTGCGCGACATGCGACGCCTGCGCCACGCCTGCCAGGCCCATCACATGGTCAAGCTCGTTGTCCGGCGTCTTTAACACGTGGTGCCAGGCTGCCGCTTCGCCGGCCGCTGCCCCTTCGCCACCGACGAGTGCCACACCACCGAGCCCGCGCTCAGAAAGGTGGCTTCGGGCCACCGCATCGCGTGCCGCCGCGTGAGCGATGACGGGCCGGTGATGTACGCTGTTCAAGAGACTTGGTCACCACCCACAAACGGGTGATCCGGCCAAGGGCATGAAGTAAGCACGTTCAACTCAACAGAAGCCAGCACCCCAACCCAGCAGGCAGTCTGCCTTAACCGTGGCGCTTCTGGCTGGACCCTTCTGAGCAGCATGTGGCCAGCGTCACGACCCACACCCACCAACGGTCGGGCACCAGCACAGCATTGCTTGCCAAGATTTGCAAGCTGAGGGGCTTGCCCGTCCATGGGTATTGGGTCGTTTGCGAGGCGCTTGCTTGCGCTTGGTGAAGAATTTGGGCGATCAGCTCGGGAAGGCGCTCAAAAGAGCCATTCCAAGGGCCGTGTTCGGGCTGTTACTACTGGTTGCCTTCTTGATGCTGGCCTTCTATTGGCGTCCGCGTCGTTTTTACTCAGAGCACCTCATGGTGCTCGTACACAACCACAGCGCAACCTACAACCTCTTTGGTTCAGAGCATGTCCTGTCCAGCTTGCTGCCCGCAACCCGGATGGTTTGGCTCACCCCGGTTTTCCTTCTGAACCTGGGTTGTTCTGTATGGCGTAGCGTAGACATCTACTATGGGCAGCCTTGTGCAATTGAGTTTGCCAAGGTCTTGCTCTGGGTCTTGCTGTACTTCAGCATGGCAAGCATGGTCCTCGAATTCACAGGCCTTGCGACCGCGCTCAGTCTGTGGCCAGCTCTGGCTCGGGTCAGTCAGATTCGATGCCGCACTCAAGTGTGCATCGCTCAAGCATCTCCTGCACATAGCCCGCAAAGCTGCTGCGCACCAGCAGTTCAAAGACGTCGTCCTGCACTCGCCACAGCCATACCGAGGCCTTGAAGAAGTGCGTGCCGGCCGATGCACCAACGGCAAAGCTGCGCTGGTGCAGGTCTAGCGGGCAGCCCTGGGCAAGCACCTCCGCGGCTGCGGGCCCCGACAGGCCCAGCACGACGTAGCCGCTGCTGACGTCAGTCACCGCATGGTGACGGCTGCCCGCAGCCTCGCGAAGCGACTTTGCCATCGCGCTCTGACACCCGGCAGGTGCAATAACGAACCAGTCGTCCGGGCCGGCCCACACGACGCGATGGTGGGCATCTGCGGGGCCATCGTTTGGGCAGTCCGCAGCCCGGGTCGGCCATGGCAGGCCCACCACACCTGACAAGGCCTGCAGCAGCGCTGCATCAGCCGGGTCGCCCCGGAAGTTGACGATGGCCTGCTGCCGACTCCAGCGCACCCGAAGCGGTGCGGGAGCAAGGTCTGCTATCGCGATGGGCATGAGGGTGTCAGCTGGCATTCTGGCGCTCCGCCTTGGGGTCGTAGAAGACTGGACTGGCCATGACGGCGGTGCGGCTGTGTCCGTCCTTCATGGCCACGTGCACGCGCTCGCCCATGCGGGACAGCCCCCCCTTGATCAGTGCCATCGCGATGGAACGGCCCAGGGTGGGGCTCCAGTAGCTGGAGGTCACATGGCCGGCCATGGGTACCGGGTCGGTACCCTGGGCCCATTCGCCCGCAAGCACCTGCGCGCCCTCTGGTAGTACGAAGTCCGGGTCATCGGTCAGCAGGCCCACCAGCTGCTTGCGGTCGGACCTTGCGGTGTCGCTGCGGGTCAAGGAGCGCTTGCCCAGACAGTCCTTGGTCTTGGCCACCATGGCGCCCATGCCCAGGTCCACCGGGGTCACTGAACCGTCGGTGTCCTGGCCAACGATGATGAAGCCTTTCTCGCCTCGCAAGACGTGCATGGTCTCGGTGCCGTAGGGCGTGATACCGAACTCCGTCCCCGCACGATGAATGGCCTCCCAAACCCGCAGCCCGTCGGCCGAGGGTACGTTGATCTCGTAGCAGCGCTCGCCCGAGAAGCTAATGCGGAAGATGCGGGCTCTGACCCCTGCCACCGTGCCTTCACGCGCCGACATGAAGGGGAAGGACGAGTCGCTGAAGTCCACATCGGCGCACAACTTCTCCAGCACGGCACGGCTCTTGGGCCCGGCCAGGGCGGTGGTGGCCCAGTGATCGGTCACGGTGGTCAGGTAGACCTTCAGATGCGGCCACTCGGTCTGCAGCCAACGCTCCAACCAGGCCAGCACCCGCGCGGCACCGGCCGTGGTGGTGTGCATCAGGAATTGGTGCTCGCCCAGGCGCACGGTGACGCCATCGTCGAAGACCATACCGTTCTCGTCCAGCATCAGGCCGTAGCGAGCCTTGCCCACCTCCAGCTTGCTCCAGTCGTTGCAGTACACCCAGTTCAGCAGCGTGGCCGCGTCCGGCCCTTGTACATCGATCTTGCCCAGCGTAGAGGCATCCAACGTACCCACGCCGTGCCGCACGGCCAGCACCTCCCGGTTGACCGCGGCGTGCAAGTCCTCGCCCGGGCGGGGGTAGTACCAGGGGCGCTTCCACTGACCCACGTCCTCGAAGCGCGCACCTTGCGCCACATGCCAGGCGTGGATCTGCGTGGTGCGCATAGGCTCGAAGGCGTCGCCCAGTTCCAACCCGGCCAGGGCCCCGAAGGTGACGGGCGTGTAGTTGGGCCGGAAGGTGGTAGTACCAACCTGCGGTATGGCCTTGCCCAGCACCTGGGCCAAGATGCCCATGCCGTTGATGTTACCGGTCTTGCCTTGGTCCGTGCCAAAGCCCATCGCGGTGTAACGCTTGACGTGCTCGATGTTCTCGAAGCCCTCGCGCACCGCCAGCAAGAGGTCAGACGCACTGACGTCGTTCTGGAAGTCCACGAACTGTTTGGGCGCACGACTGGGGCCTTGGGGGTGCGGTACCAACCATAGGGGCCGGATGTCGCCCGGGTCGGCGGGCGCGACTTCAGGGGGCTGGTTTTGCTCGGACGCAGAGGCAGACGAACCCACTTGGGAGGCGCCAGGCCGCGCAGCCGCCACCGCTGCCAGGCCCGCCGTCCAACCGGCGTGGGCAGCCTCGCGCAGGGTGCGCGCCCCGGCGCAGGCGCCCGCCGAGCGCTCGGACTGCGCGGGGGGGCCGGGCAGGAAGGTGGCAAGTTCCTCGTTCCATACCGCCTTGCTGCCTGCCTGCGAGTGCAGGTGGATCACGGCGCTGACGCCGCCGCTGACGGCCAACAAGTCGCAAGGGAGCGTGCGGGCTATGCCAGCCAGGCGACCGTCGGCCCCCAGTGTCTGCACCACCGCAGCGCTAACCCGGCGGCTGCCCTGAGCCTCAGTCACCACCTGGCTGGCCAGCACCTCGATGCCTGCTGCGTTCGCCCGGGCACCTAGGCTGCCGGACGGCGCGGGACGGGCGTCCACCACGATCACCTGTGCGCCAGCCGCCTTCAGGGCCAGAGCCGCGTCGTAGCCCGCATCCTGGTTGGTGAACACCACGGCGTTACACCCCGGCAGTACCGCGTAGCGGCGGATGTAGGTGGACACGGCAGAAGCCAGCATCACGCCCGGCAGATCATTGCGGGCAAAAACCAGCGGGCGCTCATGCGCCCCAGTGGCCAGCACCACCTGGCGGGCACGCACCCGCCACAGCCGCTCCCGGTAGGCGGGCTGATGGCCCACCGGCAGGTGGTCGGCACGCTTCTCCACCAGGGTGACGAGGTCGTTGTCCTGGTAGCCGAAGGCGGTGGTGCGGGTCAACACCCGCACCTCGGGCATGGCGCGCAACGCCTCCACGGCATGGTCCGCCCATTGCGGCGCGGGCAGACCGTCCACCGTCTCGTCGCTGGACAGCAGCCAGCCGCCGGCCTCGGATTGCTCGTCGCAGAGGATGACCCGCGCCCCGGTGCGGCCGGCTGCCAGTGCGGCACTCAGACCCGCCAGGCCAGCCCCCACCACCAGCAGGTCTGCATGGGCAAAGCGCTTGTCGTAGCGGTCTGGATCCGGCACGGTGGGCGAATGCCCCAGGCCGCTGACGGCCCGGATGCGCCTCTCGAAGAAGTGCCAGGCCGCCTGAGAGGCCATGAAGGTCTTGTAATAAAAGCCCGCCGGGATGAGCCTCGAGAACCAGCCGTTCATCGTGCCAAGGTCGAAATCGATGCTGGGGCTGGCGTGGATGCTGCGTGCCACCAGGCCCTCCACCAGCGAGGCCTCGGTCATGCGCACGTTGGGCACCGTGCGCTCGCCTTCAAACAACTGCACCAGCGCATTAGGCTCCTCCACCCCAGCGGCGAGCAGGCCGCGCGGGCGGTGGTACTTCCAGCTGCGCGCCACCAGGGTCTGCCCGGCGGCCAGCAGGGCTGAGGCCAGGGTGTCGCCTTCGTAGCCGGTGTAGGCGCGGCCGTTAAACTGGAACTGCAGGTGTCGGCTGCGGTCGATGCGTCCGCCTTGCGGCAGGCGGCGCGAGGTGCTGGCGCTCATCGGGCTAATCCTTCCACCACTGTTTCACCAACAGGCGCAGCGGGCTGAACCCTTCGGGTAAAGGCCTCGGGCGGTTCAGCCCCGATCTTCCAGGTGCCGTGGAAACGGTAGGTCAAGGTGTCACGCAGGGCGTTGAACCACTTGCCGCACCCGCTGGCGTGGCGCCACTGCTCGTGGTGCAGCCCCTTGGGGTTGCTGCGCATGAAGACGTAGTCGCCCCACTGCTCGTCGGTCAGGGTCTCGGTGGCCAGGGGGCGAGCGATGCCGCCCTCCCCGCCGTAGGCAAACTCGCTCTCGGCGCGCGGCCCGCAAAAGGGGCAGTCGATGATCAGCATGTTGTGGTGCTTCCTGCCTTTGATGCGTTCAATGCGCCACGGCAGCAGCGCCGTGCTCGTCGATCAGGTGGCCGTTGTAGAAGCGGTCCAGGGTGAAGGCCTCGTTCAACCGATGCGGGCGGTCCTGAGCCAAGGTGTGAGCCATCACCCAACCCGAGCCCGGCGTGGCCTTGAAGCCTCCCGTGCCCCAGCCGCAGTTGATGTACAGACCCTTGACGGGTGTCAGACCGATGATCGGGCAGGCATCGGGCGAGACGTCCACGATGCCGCCCCACTGGCGGTTCATGCGCACACGCGAGAACAAGGGGAACAGTTCCACGATGGCCTGCAGCGTGCCCTCGATGATCGGAAAACTGCCACGCTGACCGTAGCCGGTGTAGTGGTCGATGCCAGCGCCGATGACCAGATCCCCCTTGTCACTTTGGCTGATGTAGGCGTGGATGGCGTTGCTCATCACCACGGTGGGGAAGATGGGTTTCATAGGCTCGCTCACTAGGGCCTGCAGCGGGTGACTTTCCAGCGGCAGGCGGAAACCCGCCAGCGAGGCCAGCACGCTGGAGTGCCCGGCGGCGACGATGGCCACCTTCTTCGTCTTGATGAAGCCGCGCGCCGTGTCCAGCCCGACCACCGCCCCACCCTCGCGGCGGATGCCCGTGACCTCGCAGTTTTGCAGGATGTCAACGCCCAGCGCATCTGCACCGCGGGCAAAGCCCCAGGCCACCGCGTCGTGCCGGGCCACGCCGGCGCGGCGCTGTAAGGAGGCCCCCAGCACCGGGTAGCGCGTGTTCAGGTTGATGAAGGGCAGGATCTCCCGGATCTGCTGCGGACTCAGCACCTCGGCGTCCACGCCGTTCAGGCGGTTGGCGGTGACACGGCGCTCGATTTCGCGCATGTCCTGCAGCGTATGGCCCAGGTTCATCACCCCGCGCTGGCTGAACATGACGTTGTAGTTGAGGTCCTGGCTCAGGCCCTCCCACAGCTTCATGGACTTCTCGTAAAGGTGCGTCGCCTCGTCCCAAAGATAGTTGCTTCGTACGATGGTGGTGTTGCGCGCGGTGTTGCCCCCGCCCAGCCAGCCGCGCTCGACCACGGCGATGTTGCGCAGGCCGTGCTCCTTGGCCAGGTAGTAGGCCGTAGCCAGGCCGTGGCCGCCCCCGCCCACCACCACGGCGTCGTACTCACGCTGGGGCTCGGGCGAGCGCCACTGGCGCTGCCAGCCTTCGTGGTAACTGGCCGCGTTGCGCAGCAGCGACCAGATGGAAAACTTTTGCATCCCTGGCTCCTTCATCCCCGGTTCAGCACTCGCCGATGCGGGCGGCCAACCCGCCGTGGGCCGTCTGCTTGTATTTGCGCATCATGTCTGCGCCCGTCTCACGTATGGTCTTGATCTGACCGCACACCAGAAGACCGCCCCGGCACTGCGCCGCGGCACGCCCGGCTCACCTTGAAGCTGACGACGAGGCCTACGCCTACCAAGTAGTTCGCCCTAAGCGGCTCCACCCCATTGGGGCACAAAGCCGTCAGGCGCATGGCGGTGGCATGACAGAGACGGCCATGGGACGGCGCTGCAGATCGCCTCAGCAACACACCGCGAAGGCCACCTTCAGGCCCGAGAGGCGCGCCGCGGCATGGAATGAATGGGTAGGCGTCATTGTGGATATCCCTTGTGGTGCTGATCGTGGGGATCATCCCTTTGTCAAGTAGGCATGCGCCATGACGATTGCGTCACCTTCTTTGACAATCACGACACGGCGAACCACTTGCGTCGGAATGTTCTGAATGGCATACGCGGCGTGCACCAGAGGCGCAGCTGGCTCAACATCACTTGAAGCGCCTGCGCCAGGCTACCGAGGCAAGGCGCCTGGTCCGACCGATCGGCGAGAACAAGCCATCCCGAGACAGAACCCCGCTACGTCAAATTGGGCTGGGAAGGGGTTCGACTGGGTTGACTGCGAATCGCGGAAGGCCTACGTCCGAAGTGAGCCCTGAACAGACGAGAGAAGTGTGAGGCGTCTCCAAATCCGCAATCCTGCGCAACCTGGGTAATCGCCAGATCAGTGGTTTCCAGAAGCCAGGCTGCTCGCGCCAATCTCAATTGGAGCTTGAACTCGCTTGGGGTGAGACCGATGTCAGCCTTGAACCGTCTTTCCAGCTGGCGTGCGCTGATCCCCAGTGCTTCAGCAACCTTGGCCACGGTGATGTTTCCGCGCAAACTGTCTTCCAGCATCAACATGGCTTGCTGGACAACATGATCCGCGGCCCCTCGTGTGACCACGGGTTCGGGCTGAAGTGCGCGGGCCGGAGACTGGGGAGCCTGAATCAGGATTCGAAGACTCTTGGTCGCCGCGGCGTGGCCCAGATGCCTTTCGACAAGTTCAGATGCCAGATGGACTACGCTGGTTCCTCCAGCGCAGGTAATGCGTTTGCGGTCGATGACGTACTGACGATTGGTGACGACCTGCAGATCGGGAAAGGCAGCGATGAACTCGTCGCGGTGAAACCAACTCACGCTGACCACATGACCTTCCAGCAGTCCGGCTCGGGCCAACACAAAGGACCCGGTGCAGACCCCGACCAGAGGAACACCGGCGCGTGCCGCCTGTTGCAAGAAAGGAATGGTTCCAGCCAATAGGCGCTGGCCGCCATGCAGCAATCCGCCGACGACGACGATGTAGTCGAAAGCATCCGGCGACTCGAATGACTGCTGGGGCAGGACCTCGACACCACAGCTCGAGCGTACGGGCTGGCCCGGCCTGCCCAGGACGTACCACACACAGCGCATCTGACGACTGCGGTCTCCCTCATCAGAGGCCAGACGAAGTACATCAACAAAGACCGCGAAAGCGCTGAGCGTGAAGCGTTCGGCCAATACGAAAGCTACCCGCAGTGGGGATTTGGTGGCGGGAGAAAGGCTTGAAGACTGCTGTCGCATAGCGCCGAAATGATGTCGCTTTATGGCATTCGTGGCAACCGGGAAAGTCCTAACATACTTTAACTTTGCGCTCACCGCATCTGAGGAATTCAGTAGCGGACAGAAACCGGACTCTGAAACTGATGAAGAAACTCTTCACCTGCACAGCCCCACAAATGTGCCGCGTGCATTTGGGACCAACGGGATTCGAACCGTCGGCATGCTTGCCTTGCTCTCCTGTCCCATGGAACTGCAGCGTCGATCAGGCCTCCGCCCCGGAGGCCGCTCATGGGATGAGCCGCGTACTTCAATGACGAATCCCAACGTACCCCTCGACCAGCACTGGAGCCGACCATGAGCTATCCCCGCTTTACGATTCGCCGCCAGCTCCTGAGTACATCCGCGCCTTTAGTCGGTGGCCTGTTCATGGGCATGCCCATGGGTGCCTTGGCCCAGGCCGCGCGCAGCGGTGTGTTGGTTATCGGCACCACGCAGAAACCGCGCCACCTCAATGCCGCCGTGCAAAGCGGCGTGGCCACTATGAGTCCTGCAGCGCAGCTCTTTTCATCACCACTGCGCATGGACGGACAGTGGAAGGCGCAGCCTTATCTCGCCGAGCGCTTCGAACTCTCGCCCGACAACCGCAGCGTTACGCTCCACCTGCGCAAGGACGCCCTGTTCCATGACGGCAGGCCCGTGACGGCCGAGGACGTGAAGTTCACCCTGGAGGCCATTCGCGACAACCACCCCTTCACCTCCATGTACGGGCCGCTCAATGCGGTGACGATCAGCGACAAGCACACAGCGGTGGTGCGACTTTCCGAGCCCCATCCGGCGCTGTTGCTGGCCATGTCGACCTCGCTCACCCCCATCCTGCCTGCACACGTCTTCAGCGGCAGCGACCTCAAGACGCATCCTCGCAATGCCTCACCGATAGGCAGCGGACCCTTCAAGTTGGTCGAGTTCAAGCCCGGCGAGCACATCGTCATGGAGCGCTTCGACAAGTTCTTCCTGAATGACCAGCCGCGCCTGGACAGGCTCATCTTCAAGGAATACAAGGACGCGGGCAGCATGCTGCTGGCCTTCGAGGCCGGAGAGATCGATGCCGTTCAGCAGGTGTCCGGGCCTGACCTGGCGCGCGTTCGCAAGGTGGCGGGTGTGCAGATGAACGAGAACGCCGCTCCGGCCATTGGCCCGCTGACGTGGCTGGCGTTCAACTTGAAGAACGCCAAACTGACCGACAAGCGAGTACGCCAGGCGATCAGCTTTGCGATCGACCGCGACTTCATCGTCAAGGGGCTCTCGGTCAACACCGTGAAACGCTCCACGGGGCCTATCGCAAGCGGTAGTCCGTTTTACACAGCCGAGGTGGAACCCTATGACCTGAACCTTGCGAAGTCGATCCAGTTGCTGGACGCTGCTGGCATCAAGCCCGGCGCCGACGGCAACCGGTTCACGCTTGAGGTGGACTGCCCACCAGGCTTCCCCGCCTTGAAGTCCGTTCAGGAGTACCTCAAGCCGGCGCTGGCCAAAGTGGGCATCACCGTGGTGATTCGGAACTCACCGGACTTCCCGACCTGGGCTCGCCGGGTGGCGGGTCAGCAGTTCGAGGCCACTGTGGACGGCGTATGGAACTGGGGGGATCCCGTCATCGGTGTGCACCGTACCTGGCTCAGCTCCAACATCCGCCCCGGCGTGATCTGGTCCAACACCCAGAGCTACAGCAATCCGAAGGTCGATGAGTTGCTGGCCTCCGCAGCTAAGGAAATGAACCTTGCCAAGCGCAAGGCGCTTTACAAGCAATTCCAGAAGATCGTCGTCGACGAGGTTCCCGTGGCCTTCGTCGTGGAGTCCACCTGGGGCGAAGCCTGGAGCAGCAAGGTGGTGAACCCGCCCAAAGGCATCTGGGGAAACATCGATTCGATGGGCGAGACCGGCATCCGAAAGGCTTGAGGGGAAATCCAAGATGTCCAATATCACCGTCTACACCGCCCGCCGCGTGCGCACCATGGACCCTGGCCGCCCGGTGGCGCAGGCCGTCGCTGTAATGGACGGCAAGGTCTTGTCCACCGGCACGCTCGATTCGATGCAGCCCTGGCTGTCAAGACATGAGCACGTGATCGACCGTAGTTTGCAAGACAAGATCATCCTGCCCGGGCTGATAGACCCGCACACGCACTTCTCCATCTCGGCCGGCTACCTAGCGCTGGAGTATGTGGGGCCGATTGAGTCGCCCGGGCCATATGGGATGAATCCACCAGTTTCTTCCGTGGAAGGAGTGCTCCAGGCCCTCCGGCGTGCCCATGAGCGCGAACCCGACCTGAACAAGCCATTGGTAGCCTGGGGGCTGGATCCAGCCATGCAAGGTGGCCACCTGGACCGGGATCAACTGGATGCCATCACCACGCAGCGGCCCATCTGGGTCATTGCCTACGCTCCGCATTTCATCTACGTGAACACGCCCGCTATTGAGCGAGCCGGGGTCCCGCATGACACCACGATGCACGGTGTGCTGCGCTATGACGATGGTCGGCTCAAGGGTGTGTTTGTGGAGATCGAGGCCGTACGCACCATCCTGGGCGGTATGCGTGCTGAGATCCAGAAGGGTGGTGGCGCGACGGGGCTCCAACGCATGGGCGACATCGCACGCCGAGCTGGCATCACCACCACCTGCGAACTCGTCTTCGGTGCCTCGGACTTCGAGCTTGAATGGAACATGCACGATGAAGTGGTGCATTCGAGCGACTTCCCGCTGCGCATGGGGCTTGTACCGCTGGAGTTCCCGGTCTACACCAAGTACGGGGACAAAGCCGCGGACTTCCTGGTCGAACAGATGGCCCGCAACACCGACAAACTGTTTTTCAAAGGGGTGAAGTACCTGAGCGACGGCTCCTTCCCGGCGATGTCGCTGCGCATGAACTTTCCTGGTTACCTGGACGGCACCAACGGCCTGCGTAACTTCGTGCCCTGGGAGGACATGGCCGACCGCATGGAACCCTTCTGGCGAAAGGGCCTGCAGATCCACTGCCATGCCAATGGCGACGAGGCCGTGGATGCGAGCCTGGAGGCGCTGGCGCAGCTGCAACTGCGCTTCCCGCGGTTCGACCACCGGTTCACGCTCGAGCACTACTGCATCAGCAACCCGCAGCAGGCAAGACGCCTGAAGGCGCTCGGCGGCCTGGCCAGCGTCAACAACTACTTCACCCACTTCCGCAGCCAATTGCACAGCGCCGTCGGTTACGGGCCCGACCGCTCCGAGGCCGTGGCACGACTGGGATCGCTGGAGCGCGAAGGGGTCATCTTCGCGCTTCACTCGGACTACTCCCTCGTTGTGGTGCCCATGCATCCGCTCACCGCCGCATGGATTGCGGTCAACCGCATTGCGGAGGACGGCCGTACCGTGGTCGGCGAGGGTGAGCGCATTGGCGTGGACCGAGCGCTGCGCGCCATCACCATTGACGCCGCCTACATCCTTGGGTTGGAGCGCAAGGTGGGCAGCCTGGAGCCGGGCAAGTTTGCCGACTTCGCCATCCTGGACGAAGACCCCTACGAGGTGGATCCGATGCGCCTGAAGGACATCGGCATATGGGGCACGGCCCTGTCAGGCCAGTTGCAACCCGCATGAGCGTCACCAAACATTCACCAGTGTTCGTCATCGAGTGCACCGTGAGATGGAACCTGAAGTGACAACCCTCGGGCCAGCCACCATGCGCCCCCGGTCCGTCACCACCGAGGCCTGGCAGATGCTCAGCAGCCTGCTCGAGGCCACCCGGCTCATACCGCCCAAGCTGCGCGCACCCGACGGGAGCTTGCCGCTGACCTTGATCACCGGGTTTCTGGGCGCGGGCAAGACGACCCTGCTCAATCGGTTGCTGGATGATCCAGGAGGGCGACGCCTGGTGGTGCTGGTCAACGACTTCGGCAGCATCAACATCGACGCCTCACTGGTGCGCTCACGCACCGAGGACATGATCAGCTTGACCAACGGCTGTGCTTGCTGCACGGTGTCTACCGACCTCACACGCACGCTGATCGATCTGGCCCAGCGAGAAGATCCGCCAGACGCCATCGTGCTGGAGGCCAGCGGCCTTGCGGACCCCCGTGGCATCGCGCAAGTGGCGCTGAGCAACCCCTCTTTACGCCTGGACGGTGTGCTTGCGCTGGTAGATGCCACGCAGTACGGAGAGCTTCGTCCCGTTGGTCCGGGGCTGTCCGACGCCACCACAGATCCTGCGGCCTCACCGGCACGTGAAGAGGTCCTTCGCACGGTGGAAGGGCAGATCGATGCTGCAGACCTGGTCGTTTTGACAAAGACCGACGAGGCAAGCTCAGTACAAGTTCAGTCGACACGTCAGGCACTGGCCCTGCGCTTTCCAAGCAAGCCGCTGGTGAGCGCCGTGCTCGGAGACCTGCCCGCAAGCCTGGTACTGGGCATGCAAAGCCAGCGCGACTTTCGCAAGGAGCCACAAGCACCCTGGGATCATGCGGAAAGCTTTGAGTCCTGCGCGCTGCAAGCTGGCAGCGCACTCGACGCCTACAAGTTGGAACTCTTTCTGAAGAGTCTCCCGACTGGAGTCCTGCGCGCCAAAGGCGTGTTGTGGCTCGCGCATGACCCACAGCGTCGGCAGATCTTCCAGCGTGTGGGCCAGCGATGGAGCCTCACACCCGAAGACCACTGGGGGCAGGTAAAACCCGCCTGCGTGCTCGTCCTGATTGCCCCCAAAGGCTGTCTGGACCGCCTGGACCTGCAACGCCGCTTTTCAGCGCTGTCCGAGGCGCCGGCACCGTCCACTGCATCGACCGGATCTGCCGTCGCCACGCCGACCTCCTGAGCGCGCCACCTGAAAGGACCACCGCCATGCACCACACCCGTAGAGACAGCCTGCGCCTGATCGCCGGAGCAGCCGCCTTTGTCAGCGCACCGATGGTCGGCGCGCAAGCCTTTCCCAACCGACCCATCACCATCGTCGTGCCCTGGCCACCAGGCGCGGCCACGGATGCCGCCACACGCATCATCGCCGAGGCCATGGGCAAGGAATTAGGGCAACCCGTGAAAGTGGAAAACCGTGCCGGTGCCAATGGCGCTGTGGGCAGCGCCTACGTGGCCAGCGGCCCGAAGGACGGCTACAGGCTCATCACCGCTACGGCCGACACCCACTCCATCAACCCGCAGGTGCGCAAAAACCTGCCCTACGACGCGCTCAAGGACTTCGAGCCGCTGGCGCTGTTTGCCACCCTCAGCATGCTGTGGGTGGCACGGGCCGACTTGCCCTTCAAATCCGTGGCTGAAGCGGTGGCGGGAGCCGGTCAACTCAAGAACGACCTCACCTACGGCAGCTGGGGCGTCGGCAGCACGGCTCATTTGGCGGGAGAGTTGCTGCAGGCGGCCAGTGGCATGAAACTCAACCACGTGCCGTTCCAGGGCGCGGCGCCAGCCGTGACAGCGCTGTCAGGTGGGCACATCGACCTGATGCCTGCCAGCCGCGTCAGCGCAGCCGGAATGCGCGCCACAGGCAAAGTCAAGGCCCTGGGGCTTGCGAGCAGCCGTCGGGCGGGCGGCGATCTAGCCGACGTGCCCACCCTGGATGAGCAAGGCATCAAGGGGGCTGAATCTGGCTCCTGGTATGGATTGATGGCGCCCAAGGGCATCCCGGAAGACGTACGCGCGCGACTCACCGCCGTCATATCCAAGGTCCTGGCGATGCCCGAAATCAAAGATAAGATCGCTGCCACCGGCCTCGATCCGGTCGTGGCTGCAGGCGCCGACTTTCAGGACTACATACGCCGCCAATGGGACATCTATGGTCGCGTCATCCGCAGCAAGCAAATCTCGCTAAGCGAATAACCCTTCCCCAGCACCAGCCAAGGCCCCGTCATGAAGCCCTACGTCTCCGTGCTCCAGCTTAGAAGCCCGCCTGATAGGCGCGCCGAAGCCATCGCGCAGTTCATGCAGCGTGGCGTACTTCAGATCTGCCGCGATGCCGTGCCAGGTTTTCTCTCTGGGTGCTTGCTGCAATCCCAGGACGACCCCGACCTGGCCTGCGTGATCTGCGAGTGGACCGACCGTGCGGCCTTCGAACAATGGATGTGCAGCCCGCTGCGAAGTCCCGACGAGCCTGATCGTCTCTTCGAGCTCTCTGGCCGTAGCGCACTTTTCGAGCTGGTAGAGGAGTTGCATCGGTAGCCGCTGAGACCCTTCGCCCCAAGTTCCAGCACACCGAGAACGTTCCGATGTTCAGTAGCCCACATGCACAACGCCCCGTTACCGTCTACAAAGCCCGCCATATCCACACGATGGATGCAAACCGGCCCGTGGCCACGCACCTAGCCGTGCGTGAAGGCATGGTGCTGGCCGTCGGTACGCTTGAAGATGTGAGCGGATGGGGCCCTATGGATGAGCGCCTGGCCCAGCAGATGCTGCTGCCAGGTTTGGTGGAAGGCCATTCGCACCTGATGGCGGGCGCAATGTGGCAGTTTGTCTACTGTGGCGCCTACGATGCCTGCGATCCAGAAGGCCGTACGGTCCCCGGGCTTGGAAGTTTGAAAACGGTGCTGGATGCACTGCGCCAACACGCGCGTACCAGCGACACCGATGGCCCCATCGCCGGCTGGGCACTGGACCCCCTGCTTCTGCGTCTGCCGGGCATCACCCGTGCCGATCTGGACGGCATCAGTGATGTGCGGCCCGTGGCCGTGCTGCACGGCAACGGGCACATCGTGTACGCCAACAGCGTGGCCTTGCGCCAGGCCAATCTGTTGCGCCCAGGCATACAGACGCCCGGGATTCCCCTCGGGGAAGACGGTCTGCCGCGAGGCGAACTGAAGGGCCCCGAGGCCATGATGAGCGTGCTCGAATCCGTGGGGATGCTGCGCGCCTTTCGCGGTGCAGGTGAGTCCCAGGGACTGGCGGCTTTCGGCCGTCGTGCCGTTCGTGCCGGGGTCACCACCGCCACCGACCTGGGCGTCACCCTCACAGAGGCTAAGCTGGCCACACTGCTGCAAGCTATGGCCGATGAGCGCTACCCAGTGCGCTTGGTGCCTGCTCTGAGAAGCATGGGCATGCACCCTTCAGACGCCGTAGCCCGCGCACGGGAACTGCAATCGCTGAGCACCGAGCGACTGCGTCTGGGGAAGATCAAGATCGTCTTGGACGGATCGATACAAGGCTTCTCGGCCCGCCTGCGCTGGCCCGGCTACTACAACGGCGCATCCAACGGCCTGTGGTACGTACCGCCCGAGACGGTGCGCGAAACCTTTGAACTGGCGCTGCAACACAGCCTTCAGGTACACATCCACACCAACGGCGACGAGGCCGTGGACGTGGTGCTGGACGCCCTGGAAAGTGCCCTGCTCAAGCACAACCGGCCCGATCACCGCTTCACGCTTCAGCACTGCCAACTGGCCGACGCCGCACAGTTCCGCCGCATGCGCACGCTCGGCATGGGGGCCAACCTGTTGGTCGACCATTTCTACTACTGGGGTGAGGCCCATCGTGCCAGCACGATCGGCCCTGACCGTGCCGAGCGCATGAATGCCTGTCGCACTGCGCTGGACAGTGGTGTCGATTTCTCGATCCACTCCGATGCACCCATCACGCCTATGGCACCGCTGTTCACCGCATGGTGTGCCGTCAACCGCTTGACCCATGCCGGTCGTGTGCTGGGCGAACACCAACGCGTCAGCGTAGCCGATGCACTGCACGCCATCACCTTGGGGGCTGCCCGCACGCTGAAGCTGGACGATGAGATTGGCAGCATCGAAGTGGGCAAGAAAGCCGACTTGCGCGTGCTGGAACAAGACCCCTTCGAGGTTGCACCGCAAAACCTGAAGGACGTGCCGGTCTGGGGAACGATGGTGGGCGGCCGTCTGTTTCCTGCCTTGAACAGCCACGCAGCTTCAGGAGCCTGACGATGCCCTACCTCAGCACCACCGTACGCGACCATCGCTGGGCCAAGGCTTTTGCGCTGATGGACGAGATGAGCGTGGACGCCTTCATCTTCACCGGAGGCGACTTCTTTCAGTTCATCAGCAATTACCACACGGATGTGCAGGTGTGGGAGCGGCCGATCTTCGCCGTGCTGCCCCGAAATGGCACGCCCTTCCTGGTGATGAATGAACTGTCCAGCAGCCACATCCGGTTCTCGCTGGAAGCGGGCAAGCTTTGGATCACCGACATCAGCCTCTGGGCCGAGCACCCACAGGTGTCAAAGCGCCTGCCCTTGGCGCCGCAATTGCCTGAACTGCTGGCAGATCGCTTGCGCCAGTCGGGGCTGGCGCGATCCCGCATCGCGGTCGAAGGGGGCAATGCACCACTCAGCGCTGCTACGCGGCTGCTGCCCGAGGCCACCTTCAGGCCCTCCACCGCTGACGCACGCTCCCTGCGCTGGCAGAAGCACTCCGAAGAGATCGAACTGATGCAGCAGCTGGCTGCCACGGCCGACTGGTTGCAGGAGCGCTATCGCGAAAACATCCGGCCCGGACGCCTGGTGCAGGAGCTCGATTTCGCCATGGCCGCCCTGTGGGTTGAAGAGGCCGCACGGCGCTTCCCAGGTGAGCAATTCGAGGTGATCCGCACCTGGTCGCTGAGCGGGCCAGCCTCCGCCTCACCGCATGGGGACGGCCGCGCCTGCGGTGCGCGGATCGAGAAGGGTCATGGTCTGGTCAACATCCTGATTCCTCGGCTCAATGGCCTGGCCATCGAGAACGAGCGAACCTACTTTGTCGGCAAACCGAGCTCCGAGCAGAGCATGCTCTGGACAGTGGCACGTGACGCCACCAATGCCGCGATTGAAGCCGCCGTCTCAGGCCGGCCCGTTTGCGGCATCGACGCCGCAGCAGCCGAGGTCATAGAGCGCGCGGGCTGCGGACATCTGGTTCTGCACCGAGCGGGGCATGCGATCGGCGTGCAGCACCACGAGTACCCCGAGGACATGGCCTTCAATCACCGCCCATTGCTGGACGGGGAGGTGTACTCCGCCGAGCCCGGCCTTTACGCCTGGGGCATTGGGGGTTTCCGCTTGGACGACACGGTGGTGGTGGGTACGCAGCCGAGGGTGCTCACACACACCCCCAAGACCTTGGAATGGGCCGTCATCGATTGATGTCCTGAACCGCCAAGAAGCCGATGCGTTCCTACCGCTACACCCACGCCAGTTGCGCCGTCTGCACGCTGCAAGAGACACCGCTTTCAGCGCACGACGTGGCGCGCGAGGCTTTTCGTTGGCCTGAGACCGCGGGTGCGGCCAACGACGACGCCCCGGCAGCGCCTGTCTTGCGCCCCGGCCCTGGAGACGAGATTGCAGCGCTGATCACGGCCGGCGGCGCTGCGCTGCCCGCCGACTCGCCACGCATTGGCGGCGGTGGACCTGGTGGCCCGTCGGGCCCGCGCAAGGGGCGCCGACTGGTGATTCGGAGCGCCACGGTGATAGACGGTACGGGTGCACCGCCCATCGGCCCGATGGACATCGCCGTTGAAGGCGGGCGCATTGTCGAAGCACGGGCCGTGGGCTATCCCCATGCGCCCATCACCATGCCCCGTCCTGCGGCTGGCGACTTGGAAATCGACGCGACCGACTGCTTCGTGCTGCCGGGCTTCGTGGATTCGCATGTCCACGTCGGCTTTCCGCAGCAGGCTCGGCACGGCCCGGTAGCGCCGACCGAATACATCTACAAGCTGTGGCTGGCGCATGGCGTCACCTCGGTGCGCGAGGTGGGCAGCGTCAACGGCCTCCAGTGGACCATCGAGCAGGCGCGCCAGGCCGAGAGCGGGGCTATCGCCGCACCGCACATCACGCCCTACGCGCTGTTCCCGTTGCCGGAATATTTCCACAAGACGCCGGCACAAGCCGTCGAATGGGTGCAATCGGTGGCAAGCGTGGGCGCTAAAGGGGTGAAGTTCCTGGGCGCGCAACCGGGGGCCATGCAGGCAGCGCTGGGCGAGGCCCGGAAGCTCGGTTTGCGCACCGCTTGCCACCATGCGCAGATGTCCGTGGCGCGCATGAACGTGCTGGATACCGCTGGTTGGGGCCTCACCAGCATGGAACACTGGTACGGCCTGCCCGAGGCGCTTTTCACAGACCGGACATTGCAGGACTACCCGCCCAACTACAACTACAACAACGAGCAGGACCGCTTCAGCGAAGCCGGCCGCCTGTGGGCACAGGCCGCCGAACCGGGCAGCACGCGCTGGCGCGAAGTGCTGGAGCGCCTGCTGGCCATCGACTTCACGCTCGTACCCACTTTTGTGGCTTACGAGGCTGCCCGCGACGAGCAGCGCGCACGCCGTCTGGAGTGGCACGACCAGTACACCTGGCCCGGCGTATGGGAGTTCTTCCAACCTAACCGCGATGCGCATGGCTCGTTTCACTACTACTGGAGCACCCAGCACGAGATCCAATGGCGACGCAACTACCATCGGTGGATGGCTTTCGTCAATGACTACAAGAACCTGGGCGGCCGGGTCTGTGCCGGCAGCGATTCCGGGTTCATCTACAACCTCTACGGCTTCGGCTTCATCCGGGAGCTAGAACTGCTGCAGGAGGCCGGCTTCCATCCCCTTGAATCCATACGAGCCGCTACGTTGAAAGGCGCGCAGCTCATGGGCCGGGAACATGAAGTCGGCACCATCGAAGTGGGCAAGCGAGCAGACCTCGTCATCCTGGACCGCAACCCCCTGGCCAACACGAAGGCCCTGTATGGCACGGGTGCGGTCTGGCTCAACGACGAGACGCAGCGCGTCAAGCGCACCGGCGGGGTATGCCACACCGTGGTCGGCGGAGCGGTCTATGACGCCAAGACCCTGCTGGCCGAGGTCCGCGACATCGTCGAAGCCGAGAAAGAGCGTCGGGCTGGGGCCCAGCGGTGAGGGGTCTGCGAATGAACCGATATCGTTTCAGACATGACCCGTAACCTGTGGCTCGTGCTACGCCGCCTGGGTCTGGCTTTCGGGCTGGTGCTGGCGGTGCTGGCGGTGAACTTCACGCTCATCCACTCTGCACCGGGCGACCCGGCCATGGTGATCGCCGGCGAGATGGGCGGCGCCGACGAGGCGGCCATGGCCGCCATCCGCAAGAACTATGGGCTGGACAAGCCCCTGCCCGAGCAGTTCGTCACCTACATTGGGCGCAGCCTGCACGGTGACCTGGGCACGAGCTACACCTACAACCGCCCGGTGTCCGAGCTCATCCTGGACCGCCTCGGCCCGACCATCCTGTTGGTGCTCACCGCCCTGCTTGGGGCCATCTGCATCGGCACGCTCATGGGCGTGCTGGCCTCGCGCAGGCCAGACAGCCTGTTCAGCGGCGTGGTCACCGTGTTCTCGCTCATCGGCTACGCCATGCCCGTGTTCTGGACAGGCATCCTGCTGGTCATCCTCTTCGGTAAGGTCTGGCCCATCATGCCCATCGCCGGCATGCGCGACGTCCGCATGATGGGTGCGGGCACCTGGGCCAGCATGCTGGACGTGCTGCACCACCTGGTGCTGCCGGCTGTCACGCTGGGGCTCATCTACGTGGCGCAGTACAGCCGGCTGGCCCGCGCCAGCATGCTGGAAGTGCTAGGCTCGGACTACATCCGCACCGCACGAGCCAAGGGCCTGGGAGTTTGGGCCGTGACGTTCAAGCACGCGCTGCGCAACGCCATGATGCCGCTGGTGACCATTGCCGGGCTGCAGTTTGGCAACCTCATCTCTGGTGCCGTGCTAGTGGAGACCGTGTTCTCCTGGCCCGGCCTGGGCACCCTGGCGCTGGACGCCATCCTGGGGCGCGACTACCCCACGCTGCTGGGCGTGCTGACCTTCTCGGCCATCCTCGTGATCGTGGCCAACCTCCTGACCGACGTGAGCTACCGCTGGATCGACCCGCGGCTGCGCGGACGCTGAAGTCATGGCTGTAACAGTCCCCTCCCCCACCCCCACGGTGGAAGCCATGTCGCCCTGGCTAGAGGCCTGGCGCGTCTTCCGCTCCAACAAGGCGGCCATGCTGGGCTTGGTCATCCTCAGCGTCATCGTGCTGACCATGAGCTTCGGGCCGTCGCTGTACGGCGTGGCGCCGTTTGACATCGCGGGTGCGCCTTTCACACCACCATTCACGGAGCCGAGCGTCTGGCTGGGCACCGATTACCTGGGCCGTGACGTGCTGGCTGGCGTTCTGGTGGGCGGGCGCGCCACGGTGCTGGTGGGCCTGGCGGCGGCCACCGTGGCAGTGACCATTGGCGTGAGCATCGGCGCGCTGGCCGGCTACTTCGGTGGCTGGGTCGACACCGCCCTGTCGCGTGTGACCGAGCTGTTCCAGGTGCTACCAGCACTCCTCTTCGCCATGGTGCTGGTGACGCTGTTCACGCCGTCGCTGACGGTGGTGATCTTCGCCATCGGCATCGTGGCCTGGACGGGCACGGCACGCCTGGCGCGCGCCGAGTTCATGCGGCTGCGTCACCTCGAGTACGCCAACGCGGCGCGCGCCATAGGCGCGGGGCCGCTGCGCCTGATGCTGCGCGAGATCCTGCCCAATGCGCTGCCGCCGCTCATCGTCTCGGCCACGCTCATCGTGGGCTCGGCCATCCTTTTTGAGGCGGGCCTGAGCTTTCTGGGGCTGTCGGACGCAAACGTCATGTCCTGGGGCCTAATGATCGGCAGCAACCGGCGCAACATCCTGGAGTGCTGGTGGGCCGTGACCTTCCCCGGCGCGGCCATCTTTCTGACGGTGCTAGCGGTCAGCCTGATCGGCGACGGGCTGAATGACGCCTTCAACCCCAAGCTGCATCTACGATGAGTGCCCCCATGACCGAATATTCACCGCTGCTTAGCGTGAAAGGCCTGGGCGTGGAGTTCCGCACCCGGCGCGGCGTGGCGAGGGTGCTGGACGACGTGGGCTTTGAGCTTCACCGCGGCCAGACCCTGGGCGTAGTGGGCGAGTCTGGCTGCGGCAAGAGCGTCACCGCCCTGGCCGTGATGCAGCTCATCTCCCAGCCGCCTGGGCGAATCACCGGCGGTGAGGTGCGCTTCGATGGGCGCGACCTGCTGCAGTTTAGCGAGAGCGAGATGCGCCGCGTGCGCGGCAACCGCATCTCCATGATCTTTCAGGAGCCCATGACCTCGCTGAACCCTGCCTACACGGTGGGCGACCAGATTGCCGAGGCCGTACGCCTGCACGAGGGCCTGTCCAAAGCGGCCTCGCTTGCACGGGCCGTGGAGATGCTGGACGCGGTGGGCATCCCGGCCGCCGCGCAGCGCCTGCACGAATACCCGCACCAGTTTTCCGGCGGCATGCGCCAGCGCGTGATGATCGCCATGGCTTTGGCCTGCAAGCCGGACGTGCTCATTGCCGATGAACCCACCACGGCGCTTGACGTCACCGTGCAAGCGCAGATCTTCGACCTGATTGCCGACATGCGTGAGCGCACCGGCACCGCCGTGATGCTGATCACCCACGACATGGGCGCCATCGCCGAGATGGCCGACCGCGTGGTGGTGATGTACGCCGGGCGCATCGTGGAAGCGGGCGCCGTGCGCGACATCCTAAGCGCACCGCAACATCCCTACACGCGCGGCCTGATCGCCTGCGCCCCTGGGCGGCGCACCGTCGCGCCAGGCCAGCCACTGGAGGAGATCCCCGGCACCGTGCCCTCGCTGCTGGAGCGCGACGCAGGCTGCCTGTTTGCCAACCGCTGCGCTAAAGTGATGCCGCGCTGCCGCGCCGAGCTGCCGCCCGTGACCACCCAGGCTGGCGGGCACCAAGTGGCCTGCTGGCTGAATCAGGAGACAAGCGCATGACGACCGACACCCTGCTGTCGGTGCGCGACCTCAAGGTCCACTTCCCCGTGGGCGGTGGGCTGTTCGGCGCACGCAAGGTGGTCAAGGCGGTGGACGGCGTGAGCTTTGACGTGCGTCGCGGCAGGACCTTCGGCATCGTGGGCGAGAGCGGCTCGGGCAAGAGCACCACCGCCCTGGCCGTGATGCGGCTGGCCAAGATCACGGGCGGCGCCGTGCAGCTGGGGCAGGCCCCCATCAGCCACCTGGAGGGCGAGGCCCTGCGGCGCGAGCGCCGGCGCTTTCAGATGGTCTTCCAGGATCCGTACGCCTCACTGAACCCGCGCAAGCGCGCGGGCGACGCTATCCTTGACGCGCTCAACCTCATGGACGTGGGCGAGCCGGCCGGCCGGGTGGACCGGGCGCGTGAGCTCTTCTTGCAGACCGGGTTGCGGCCGGAGCAATTGCAGCTCTTTCCGCACCAGTTCTCGGGCGGGCAGCGCCAGCGCATCGTGCTGGCCCGCGCCCTGGCCGCACGGCCGGAGCTGGTGGTGTGCGACGAGCCGGTCTCGGCGCTGGACGTGGCCATCCAGGCGCAGATGCTCAACCTGATGATGCGGCTGCAGCGCGAGTTCGGCCTGACCTACCTCTTCATCTCGCACGACCTGGGCGTGGTGCGCCACCTGTGCGACGAGGTGGCGGTGATGTACCTGGGCGTGATCGTGGAGCAGGCCCCGCGCGACGCACTTTTCGCCCAGCCGCTGCACCCCTACACCCGCGCCCTGTGGTCAGCCGCCCCGTCCTTCGACCCCGACGCCGCCAGGCTGCCGCTTCGCCGGCCGCTGCCCCTTCGCCACCGACGAGTGCCACACCACCGAGCCCGCGCTCAGAAAGGTGGCTTCGGGCCACCGCATCGCCTGCCACCGAGTGAGCGATGATGGGCAGGTGATGTACGCCAGCGCCTGAATGGCGCTCAACGAGGCGGCCGCTGCGTGACCGTCAATCGTCGGTGAAGCGCCGCGCTATAACTTGGAACTCTGCCTGCGTGGCCAGGAAGACGTCGCACACGTCCGAGTCGAAGTGCGTGGCGCGCCCGCGCAATGATCTGCACCGTCTCTTCGTGCGGAAAGGCCGGCTTGTAGACGCGGGCGCTGATAAGCGCGTCGTACGTGTCTGCCAGCGCCATCAGCCGGGCTCACACAGGAATCGCGTCGCCCGTTAGACCCAGGGGGTAACCGCTACCGTCCCACCTTTCCTGCGGTCGGCAAGCCCTCGAAAAATACCTCGCAATAACTCTTTATCCAGATCGGAGGAGGCGCCTACCGCTCTCTTAACTCAGACATCTCACGCACACACAGCACGGTTGCTACGGTTGAGTCGGCCTGCTATGCTCGTGTTCGAATCTGTTTGAATCTGAGCGAACAAGGAAGTTCCGATGCCTTTTGATTTCTTTGGCGGCCGCAAGAAAGCCGTGATCGGCATGGCCCACATCGGAGCGCTGCCCGGCACACCGCTCTATGACGCCAAGAGCGGCATGAACTGCCTCATCGACGCGGCGCTGGCCGATGTGGAGCGGCTGCAAATCGGGGGTGTGGACGCGATCATGTTCGGCAACGAGAACGACCGGCCCTATCAGCTGCAGGCGCCCGCTGAGGGAGTAGCCGCCATGACCGCGGTCATCACCGCAGTCAAGCCGGTGCTGAAGGTGCCCTTCGGCGTGAACTGGTTATGGGACCCGTCAGCCAGCGTTGCGATCGCCACGGCCACCGGGGCCTCCTTCGCGCGCGAGATCTTCACCGGCCTATTCGCCTCTGACATGGGCTTGTGGAAACCAGATGCTGCAACGGCCCTGCGGCTGCGCCGCAATCTGGGTCGCGACGACCTCAAATTACTTTTCAACATAAACGCCGAATTCGCCGACACGCTAGACCGCCGACCGATCGAGCTGCGTGCGCGCAGCGCGGTGTTCTCTTCGCTGGCGGATGGCATTTTGGTGTCGGGTGCGCTGACCGGACAAGGCGTGAACACGCCCGACCTCCAGCGAGTGGTCGAAGCCCTCGAAGGCAAGGTGCCGGTGTTCGCCAACACCGGCGTGACACTGGACACCGTAGCCAGCATCCTGGCCGTCGCTGACGGCTGCATCGTCGGGACGCACTTCAAGATCGATGGGATCACCTGGAACGCGGTCGACGGTGACCGGGTGAAGCGCTTTATGGACCACGTGAACAGCCTGCGCTGACCGGATATCCGTCCATGACCTGCGTCATCGGCCTGGACATCGGCACGACCTCGACGATCGGCATCCTGATCCGCGTGCCGTCCGAGCGTCTCGCGCTGGCAAGCCGGCCCGTGACACTTACGCACCGCTACGCCGGATGGGCCGAGGAAGACCCGCAGCAGTGGTGGGCCAATGTTTGCGAGATCGTGCCGCAGCTGCTAGCCCAGGCCGGCGTGAAAGCTAATGAGGTCAAGGCCGTAGGCGTCTCAGGCATGGTGCCAGCGGTGGTGCTGCTAGGTGCGGAAGGACAGCTCCTGCGCCCAAGCATCCAGCAAAGCGACGGTCGCTGCGCGCAGCAAGTGCATGAGCTGCAGGAGACCTTCGACGAGGTTGCCTTCACAAAACGCACCGGTAACGGCATCAACCAGCAACTCGTAGCGGCCAAGCTGCGGTGGTTGCAGCGGCACGAGCCGCAGGTATTCAGCCACATCCACACTGTCTTCGGCAGCTACGACTACATAAACTACGTACTCACGGGCGCGCGCCGTGTCGAGCAGAACTGGGCGCTCGAAGCCGGATTCGTCGACCTGGCCACCGGCTGTATCGCCGACGACCTGGTGGCTGCAGGCGGGATCACGACCGCGCAGGTCGCGCCCTTCGCCTTCAGTCGCGAGGTGGTCGGTGAGGTGACACCCCAAGCAGCGCAGGCCACCGGGCTGGCGGCGGGTACGCCTGTGGTAGCAGGACTTGCGGACCATGTGGGCTCGGCCTGGGCCGCAGGAGTGCAGGGGCCGGGTGACATGTTGGTCAAACTCGGGGGCGCCTGCGACATCCTGCTTGCGTCGCAGAGCGCGCGGCCTGACCCGCGCGTGTTCCTGGACTACCACCCGGTTCAGGGGCTGTTCATGCCCAATGGCTGCATGGCCTGCAGCGGATCGCTTCTCAATTGGTTCGCCGCGCAATTGGGCGCCGCCGCCGACGACCGGCCAGGCGCGACGCGCCACCAGAAGCTTGATCACTGGGCCACGCAGATTCCGGCGGGCAGCGACGGCGTGCGCAACCTGCCCTATTTCCTCGGCGAGAAAACTCCCATTCACGACCCATTGGCGCGCGGCACCTTCACTGGTCTGGGTCTGCACCACACTCCGGGCCATCTGTGGCGCGCGTTGCTCGAAGGCATAGCCTTTGGCGTACGCCATCACGTAGAGGTGTTCGACGAGATTGGCATGCCCGCCAGTCGGGTGCTGACTTCCGACGGCGGCTCGGCCAGTGCCGTGTGGCTACAAGTCATCGCGGACGTGCTGGACCGACCTGTACAACCGCTGTCGGGTCACCCCGGCTCCTGCCTGGGCGCGGCCTGGATGGCGGCCCTGGGCACAAGCCTGAGCGACGATGCCCAGGGCGCACAGTCCTTTGTCTCGCTGGCACGTCCGGTCGAGCCCCGGGCTGCGAACCGCGCCGTGTACGACTCGGCGTATGCAGAGTACCGCAACCTGTACGACAGCCTCAAACCCCTGTTCCACACCATGGGAGGGCGTCTTGACCGCTGAGTGCACCGTTTGCGCCGTGGCTTGGGATGTTGATGGCACGCTCGTGGACAGCGAGCCGCTACACCTGCGCGCGTTGCAGGCGGTGTGCCAGGTGTATGGCATGGACATTCGTGACCATGGAGCTACGCCTTTCATAGGCGTAGCGATTGCCGATGTATGGCAGCAGCTTGCGCCAGGTTTTGCCCGCGCTCTGGGGCACTATCCTGACGGCGGCGAGCAGGCGTTTCGCGCCGGCGTCACCGCGTATTACTTGGACCATGTGCACGAGGTGCGGGTGCTGCCCGGCGTGCGAGAGGCGCTAGAGTATCTGGCCCGAACAGGCGTTGTGCAAGCCGCCGTCTCAAATTCCGAGCGCGCAATCGTCTTGGCGAACTTGCGTGCCGTGGGTGCGCACACCGCTTTTAGCGCCATCGTCTCGCTCGACGACGTGCAACAGCCCAAGCCCGCCCCCGAACCCTACTTGAAGGCATTGGCAATGCTGGGCGTGCCAGCACGGGCGACCTGGGCCGTCGAGGACAGCCCCAGTGGCTCGCATTCAGCGCGCGCGGCGGGCCTTCCGGTTCTGCTCGTTGGAGACAACGAGCAGGCGCATGGCGAGTACCGCCTGCCCGACCTTACGCAATTCGTGCCCTGGTGGCAATCCATCGGATCTCGAGGCCAGGCAGTAGCGCACGAGAGCACGCGGCAGGCCGCAAGGAGAGTGAACGTATGACATCGATCGTTGGCGTAACTGGCGGCGCGTCGGGAATCGGGGCGGCCATCTGCACCGAGTTGGCCGCACGCGGCCACACCGTCGTTGTGACCGACATGAACGAGGAAGGCGCGAGGGCCCTGGCAGCCAGGTTACCCGGCGCCCAAGCCCGCGCACTGGACGTGGCCAGCGCTGCCGCCTGCCGCGAGGCAGTCGCGGCCATTGAGCGTGATGTCGGACCTCTGACCGCCTGGGTCTCCAACGCCGGTGTTTCGCGCATGGCACCTTTTTTGGACATCGACGAGGATCAGTACGACTTCACCTTGGACGTGAACCTGCGCGGACTCTTCTTCGCAAGCCAGGCCGCGGCGCGCGCAATGGTCACTCGAAAGGCCGGCTGCATCGTCAACATCGCTTCGATGGCAGGCAAGCAGGGCCGTGTGCCCTTCCTCGCCGACTATGTGGCCAGCAAGTTCGGCGTCGTGGGCCTAACACAGGCCATGGCCTTCGAGCTCGCGCCCCTGGGCATCCGGGTCAACTCGGTGTGCCCCGGGTTCGTAGCTACCGACATGCAAGTACGTGAGCTGGAATGGGAGGCCCGCCTGCGCGGCACTGACCCGGCCAGCGTGAAGTGCCAATGGATCGCCGACACCCCCATGGGGCGGCTGGAGCAGCCGCAGGACGTGGCCCGAGTGGTGGCCTTCTTGCTATCAGCGGATGCCGGTTTCGTCACTGGCGAGTCTATCGCCGTCAATGGCGGCGCCTTCATGGATTGATCCCGTACAGACTTTCCTTTCCCCTGTCCCAACCTTCGAGGAGTATCCGGTTATGAGCATTTCCAGAAAATCCCAGTTCCTGCGCAGTTTTGCCACTGCCGTCTGCCTGGTTACCTGCGCGCTGTGGGCCGCCGCGCCAACCCAAGCCCAGACCGCACGCTTTCCGGCTCCCGCCGCTCTAGCCAGCAAGGGCTCCATCAACTATTGCGCGACAATTGACAACCCGCCGCGCGCCTACTTCGACGATAAACAGCAGCCGATCGGCTTTGAAGTGGAACTGGGCGCCGAGATCGCTACCCGCATGGGCCTGAAGGTCAATTGGGTGCAGCTGAAATTCCCGGGCCTTATCCCTGCGCTACAGGCGCAACAGTGCGACGCGATCATGCAGGAGCTCTTCATTCGGCCCGAGCGATTGGAAATCATCGATATGGTCCCCTTCTCGCGCACCGGCCAACAAATCGTCGTGCGTCGCAGCGACAACACCCCCGGCACCACCCTGGAGGATCTCGGCGGCAAGAAAGTCGCCGTCCCTAACGGCACAACCATCCATAACTTGGCCATCGAGGCGAACAAGAAACTTAAGGAATCAGGCAAGCCCGAAATTAACCTGGTAGTGCTGCCCACTACGACCGACACCTTCCAGCAACTAGCCACCAGCCAGGTCGATGCGGTGGGCACCACGTCCACCGCCGGCGCTTACTACGTGCGACTGCGCCCGAACGACTTCAAACCTAAGGGCAATCCCTTCGGTCTGATCGGCACCGGCATCGGCATCCGCAAGGGTAACAACGACCTCACCAACGCGATCAAGCGCTCGCTTGACAGCATCGTGACCGATGGCACCTACAGGAAGCTGATCGAAAGGTGGAACATGCAGGGCATGGAGCTCTGATGGGATTCGACTGGGCGTTTTTCTTCGACCGCATCGTCAATCCCGGCGCGCCGTACCTAAACGCCTTAGTCCGCACGGTCACCATGGCCGTGCTGGCCATGGTCCTTGGACTCCTGATCGGGTTGGTGGTCGGTTTTGGCCGTCTGTCAAGGTACGGCGTCATCCGCGCAGCTTGCGCATTTTATGTCTGGTTGATCCGCGGCATCCCTGTGCTGGTGCTGCTGGTGATGCTGTTTTCAGGCATGGCAGCAGCGGGCCTGTTTCGGTTCTCGGACATTGAGCTCTTGGGACTGAAGCTCACTGCATCTTTCCAGGCGGCGGTGATCGGACTGGCGATCCATGAAGGAGCATACATGGCCGAGATCGTGCGTAATGGCGTGCAAGCTGTGGCGCTCGGGCAGGTCGAGGCGGCTCGCTCGCTGGGCATGAGTTCCTGGCAGGTCACCTGGCGCATCGTGATTCCTCAAGCCACTCGAGTCATAGTTCCTCCTTTTGGTAATGACTTCAACCATATGCTCAAGACCACTTCGCTAGCCAGCGTAATTGGGGTGCAGGAGATCTTCCTGCTTACGGAGGCGATGTCTGCCACGACCTTCAAGTCCTTTGAGCTGCTGACAGTGGTGGCACTCAATTACCTGGTACTCACAGCCATATGGAACACCATCCAGGGTGTGATCGAGACTCGGCTGCGGGCCCATGAGATTGACCGGCCAGTGCGCACCTGGTGGCAAAGCCTGGTCGTCTACCTCTCGCCCACCCCGGGTAGCGCGGAGCGGCGAGCATGAGCGGCGGCGCTCGCAAGCCGCTGGTGCGCGCCCTCGATGTACGCAAAAGCTTCGGAGAGACTGCAGTGCTGCGCGGCGTCGACCTGGAAGTGCAGCGCGGCGAGGTGCTTTGCATCATCGGCCCCTCCGGTTCAGGCAAGAGCACCTTCCTGCGTTGCATTAACCAGTTGGAGACCTACCAAGCCGGACGCATCTATATTGGCGACGACCTGATCGGCTACCGGGAGTCGGGCAATCGATTACTGCCCCTGCCAAGCCGGCAGGTCGTTCTCCAACGACGTCACATCGGCATGGTGTTCCAGCAGTTCAATTTGTTCTGGCACATGACGGTGCTGGAGAACATCGTAGAAGCGCCGATACGCGTCTTGGGCCAGCCTCTGGCGCAAGCGCGCGAACAAGCGATGCGGCTGCTCGATCGGGTAGGGATGACCGCCAAGGCCAATGCCTATCCGATGAAGCTCTCTGGCGGGCAGCAGCAACGCGCCGCCATTGCGCGCGCGCTCGCCATGAACCCTGAGCTGATGCTCTTTGACGAGCCCACCAGCGCGCTGGACCCGGAAACCACCGGCGAGGTGCTGGCCGTGATATCCGAGCTGGCCTCCAGCGGTATGACCATGATTATCGTGACCCACGAGATGGGGTTCGCTCGTCAGGTCGCCGACCGTGTGGTGCTAATGGAGGAGGGCCAGATCCGCCACGAGGCCGCGCCCGAGCAGTTCTTCGGCGATAAGGCACCGGCCCGCCTGAAGGCCTTCCTATCCACGATACACTAAACCCCTGAAGACATCTTGATATCCACACCCGGCGCCATTGCCTCTCCCCACATCCTTGCGACACTCGCCGGCGAGCGCGCGCTACGCGATGGCGGCACGGCAATCGATGCCGCTATCGCCACCTGCGCGGTCCTCACTGTCGTCTATCCCCACATGTGTTCGATCGGCGGGGATATCCAGGCGCTGGTGGCGCTGCCTGATGGCCGCGCGCGTGCGCTCGGAGGCAGTGGCGCAGCAGCACAAGCCTCGCAGGCGCAGGTGCTGCGGGGTGTGCATGCATCTATGCCAATTTATGGCGTGCACCCGATCACGGTGCCGGGAGTGGTCGCCGCTTGGGCGGACATGCATGCGCAAGGCGGTCAGCTACCCTGGACGCGCCTACTTCAAGATGCCATCGCGCTCGCGCGTGACGGCGTGCCCGTAGCTGCTGCACTTGGACGCGATCTGGACGCTCTGTGCGAGCGGCTCGCACGCGACTCGGGCCTGCGCGGGGTGTTCTTCCGACCCGATGGGCGCGCTCTACGCACCGGAGAAACCCTTCGCCAGCTCGCGCTGGCCGAGAGCCTAACCCATATCGCGCAAGGCGGGTCCGGCGCCTTCTACCGCGGTGAAGTGGGCGCGCGCTTCATCGCGGGTGTCCAGGCGCAGGGCAGCCTGCTCACCCGCGAAGATCTGACACAGCACCATTCGCGCTGGCTCGAACCCCTGACCACACGCTTCGGTCCCTTCGAGATTCTCACAACGCCGCCCGTGTCACAGGGCTATGTGCTGATGCAGCTAGTTTCTGCTATGCGTCGGCTAGGTCTGGAGCAGGCCGATCCCTGCGGCGAGGCAGGCACTGTGCTCGCGCGCCTGTGTGCGCTCACCGCCGACCTACGCGATCAACATCTGGGCGACCCCGAGCACTCGAAGGTAGACCTAGAATGGCTGCTATCGGACACTGTCATCGAGGACCTAGTGCGCGCGGCCGTAGACCTCACGCGACCCATGCCGGTCACGCCGCCGCGTCCGCGCCCCAACGGCGACACGGTGGCCGTTGCAGCCCAGGATACGCAAGGCTATTCGGTCACGGTTATCCAAAGCATCTTTCACGCCTTCGGCGCCGGGATGCTAGAACTCGCTACCGGCATCGTCTGCCAGAATCGCGGCGCCGCGTTCACGCTGCATGACGGGCCCGCAGTGCTGGCTGGCGGCCGGCGCCCACCCAGCACGCTCACGCCCTGCCTACTGCGTCGCGACGGGAACGTCGAGGCGGCAATGGGCTGCATGGGCGGCAAGAGCCAGCCACAGATACTCGCCCAGATCCTGATGCACCTGTTGTCGGACAAGCCTGCAACGCAGGCGCTGTCCGCGCCGCGCTGGGTGGTCGGCACCTTCGGCAAGGATGACGAGAACGTTGTGCTTGCCGAATCCTCGGTAGCCGAGGCAACGCGTCACGCGCTTTCGAAAGTCGGTTTGCCACTGGTGATGGCGGCCGCGCGCGACGACCGGGCCGGCCATGTGCAGTTTGTGCGTCGACGCGACGACGGCAGTTTCGAAAGCGCTACCGATCCGCGTGGCGACGGTCAGGCCTGATCCGCGCACCTCGCGACACAATGGCGACCCGGCGCAAAATCCCCACCGCGGCTGCAGCCCATGAGGAAGTGCGCACGACGGAAGCGGCACTACCAGCTGCGGTGCGCCAGCGACGGATCGTCGAACTGGTGCGGCGTGATGGCTATGTGCGCGTAGCCACCCTTGCCGAGCATTTCGGCATTTCGCAAATGAGTGCGCGGCGCGACCTTGACGCACTGAGCGAGCAGGGCCTGATCCAGCGCTCACAAGGCGCTGCTGTGGCTGTGCCAGCCAACGCCCTGGGCGTAGGCCTGCCAGCAGTGGCTGAGGCGGTGATGCGCGAGCAGCAGTACGAGACGCGCCGGCGCCGTCAGATCATGGCCAAGCAAGCCATCGCTCGCAGCGCCGCGGCACTGCTCTCGCCCGAGGACAATATCGCGCTGGACGTAGGCAGCACCGCGCTCACGCTGGCGCGTGAACTAGCCAAGCTTGTTGGCATTAACGTGTTCACCAATCACCTGCGGGTGGCCAGCTTGCTGGCCGCTTCTGGTTGCGTGGTACTGATGCCTGGCGGCATCGTGCGCGCGCTGGAGCTGTCGGTCTGCGGCCAGCAAGCAGTAGACGATGCCTCGTGTCGGTGGTTTAGCAAGGCTTTCATCGGGGTGGCGGGCCTCACCGAGGACGGCGGCTTTGATTCATCACCGGAAGACACACAGGTCAAGCGCGCTTACATCGAGCATGCGGACCAAGTAATCTTGTTGTGCGACGCGAGCAAGTTCGGCAAGCGTTCCCTGGTACAGGCGTGCGCGTTCTCTGAGATTGATGTCCTGATCACGGACGCACCGCCGCCGAAGGTGCTGGCATCTGCTCTGGCGGCAGCGTCAGTGCGAGTAGTGGTAGCGGTTTAAAGAGCTGCTTCCGAATTACTTCTTCGATCGGTAGAACCCGTTGGCCAGCATGAACAAACCAAAGACAAAGAACAATTCGGCGTCAGCCCAAAACCTCATTGAAGCGATGCTTAAGCACAACCTTGCGCTTGATGCAGGCGCGGAACGAGTCGTTTATTTGGCCAAATCACCAAGAGGAGTTTCATCAGAGCGACATCC
>RGVP01000050.1 GCA_010027235.1 bacterium | reverse complement strand
CGAGGCGCGTCTGGATGTCGCGGAGGCGTTTGGTCAATTCGGCTTCCTTGGCGCGGCGTTCATCGTTGTTAAGCAGGCTAAAGTTGGATGCGTCCCGCACGATGTTGGCGGGGAGGAGGAGGAGGCGGTTGAGCACGCCTTGGTCTTTGATTGAGCTCAGATAAAGGGCGGTAAGTTCGGAGGACAGGGCGATGGATTCCTGAGCGAGGCTTTGGGTGAGCTGGACCTGGGTGCCGAGGCGTTCGTTGCGATCGAGTTCGCCGGCGAGCACGCCTGTGACTTGTTGGGAGATCTGGTTGGCGTAGCGGTTAAGGGATTCGCGGGTGAGGTTTTGATCGGCGGCGATCTGGCCAAGGATAGGCTGGATGCGTTCGGAGAGGCGGCCGGAGACTTTGTCCACCTGGGCGTTTTGCATGGCTTCGGCCTCTTCCGGAGTCTTGGGTAGTGGATTGTAGGGTTGGAGTTTTTGGGCCACGGCCTCGGCGAGCTGGGTGACTTTGGCGGTTTCGGCGGCCTTGGCTTCCTCTTCTGTCAAAAACATGCCGCCGGCGCGGGTGGCGATGGCGTCTTGGAGGAGTTTATTCACCGAGGCGATTTCCTTGCGGGTTTCGGCGGCGGTGCGCTCGAGGTCGGCGGCGTGGGCGACGCGCAAGGCCTCGAGTTCCGCGCGTTGGGCGGGAAGGACCTTCGCGTTGACGTAGTAGGCGTAACTGCCGAGGAGGCCGCCCATAATTAAAGCGGTGATGACGATGGCCGGGGTTTGTTCTTGGAGTTTGGACATGATTCCGGTCTAGCACGATCCGAGCTTAAAGCGGAGCAAATCTTGCAGTGGGTGCTCTGCGCTCGCCTTTTGCCTGAGTCCGCGCTCGTTCCGGGCGCGGGTTTGTGCCCGGTTACCTTCCCATGAGTCTTAATCGCAGCGAGCAAATGGTGCATGATTACCTGTTAAACCGCCCCGAGGAGCGGAGGCATTGGGAGGAGTTGGTTAAGCGCAAGGCGGAGGGCCAAGTGGATATCCATGCGGCGGCCACGGTGCTGGAGCGCGAGCTTTGGCGCTATTTCCAAGAGCGAGCGGAAGTCGCAGAACCGTTTCGCAGTTTTGTGCGGCGGGAAGGCGGTGCGCGCACCAGTATGCGGAGTTTGGCTGAACTGCTACTCCGGCTTTGGGTGCCCCTTTCGGCCAAGCCTAAACCCTCTCGGCTGCCGTTTGAGCCCTGACTGGCCTGTCTTGTGCAACGGTGAGGAAACAATCGCGTCTGCGACAACAAAATGTGTAATCCATCATCGACAAGTGCCGCGGTCTGATCACGGTTATTTACAAGTTATACACCTAATGGAATCCATCCCTGGTGCGGTTGCTCTGAAACCTAGGCTGAAGGTGTCCGCGAAGGCCAAGTCCTTCGTCTTGGACACCAACGTCCTCCTCCACGACCCCCAGTCGATTTTTAAATTCGAGGACAACAACCTCGCCATCCCAGTCGAGGTCCTCGAAGAGCTCGACGCCATCAAGACGGAGCAGTCCACCGAGCGAGGCCGCAACGCCCGCCGCGTGCACCGTATCCTCTCTGAGCTCTTGCCTGATTCGCGCTCGATGCACGAGGGGGTAAAGCTGCCCAACGGTGGCACGCTCTCCATCATCATTAATCCTTGGCTGGCCGACCCGGCTCTCAAGGACACGCCTACGATGCTGGCTTTTCGCGCGATCCTGCCTGACCTGGCGAAGAAGGATAACCGTATTATCGCCGCAGCGCTCTACGTGAAGTCCTGCTATCCGCCGCCGACCATCCTGGTGACCAAGGATGTCAATGTGGCCCTGAAGGCTCGCGCGGTCGGTCTCGAGGCGCAGGATTATCTTAACGACAAGGTGGCCGACGTCGACGACGAGGGTGATTACCGTGAGATCGAGGTGACCATCTACGAGCTGCAGCGCTTTGCCTCGGAGGGTGAGTTCACCCTAGAGGATGAGACCTCCCGCACCCTGACCCTTAACGAATACGTTCTCCTACGCTCAACCGAGGGCAAAACCATGCCCGCCCGCTATTATGGCGAAGGCCGCGTGTGCCGCTTAAAGATACCCGACTGGATCAAGGCCCCCGGCGGCATCACCATTCGCGGGCGCAACCTCGAGCAGCAGTTCTTCATGGACGCTTTGCTCGACGACTCGATCACCCTTGTCACTTGTTTTGGCAAGGCCGGCACAGGCAAGACGCTACTCTCTATTGGTTGCGCGCTGCATCAGACCCATGAAGATCATTCGCGCTACGACGGCGTTTCCATTTCTCGGCCGGTCATGGCCCTGGGTAAGGATATCGGCTTCCTGCCCGGCACGATTGAGGAGAAGATGAAACCTTGGTTGCAGCCCTACTTTGACGCGCTGGAGGTGTTGATTCCTTCTCGTCCGCCCAAGGAGCCACAGTTCGCCGCCAAAAAAGTCTCTAAAAAACACCGCAAGGGCGGCGCTTCAGCCCTCGCCATGTCCAACGCCGCCCTCACCGGCGCGGCTCCAACCGGCAATGGTAACGGCGGCTCGGCCGGCCCGAACGCGCCGATGAAACCTTACGAGCGCCTGATTAAGAGCGGACTGGTCGAGATCGAGGCCTTGGCCTTCATCCGCGGCCGCTCCATTGCGCGGCGTTTCTTCATCCTGGACGAGGCCCAGCAACTCACCCCGCATGAGGTGAAGACCGTCATCACCCGCATCAGCGAGGGTTCCAAGATCGTGCTCATCGGTGATCCCGCCCAGATCGACAACCCTTACGTCGACTCGCGCAGCAACGGGCTCGTTTACTGCCACGATCGTATGAAGGGGCAGTCGCTCGCCGCGCACGTGAAGTTGACCAAGGGCGAACGCAGCCGTTTGGCCGAGCTGGCGGCGGATCTGCTCTGAGTCTGGCCTGAACCAGCCTGCTGATCCCCCTGGATGCTGGCTGGCTCAGCTGCGGTAGTCGGCATTCTCGCTCACATATTCGTGGGTGAGATCCCCGCCGAAAACCGTCGCGGTAGCGTTGCCCACGCCTACATCGACTTCAATTTCCACGCAACGTTCGTGCGGAGGGTAATCGATCGCGGGGGCGAAGCCGCCGTCCGGGGTGGGTTGGCTCTGGTAAAGTTCGGCGCAACGCAGGTGTGCCACCAAGGCGGCCTCCTTCGTATAGTCTAGCCGGAAGGCGCCCTCAGCGAAGATCTCTTGTCCGCCAATGCACGCGCGGAGCCTGGAGAGGTCGAGCGCCAGTCCCGAGGCGCCGACATATTTGCCAATGGCTTGGACGAGGCGGCCGACGTTAGGATCGTTCCCGGCCATGGCGCACTTAAACAGGGGGGCGTTGACGATGGCCTTGCCTAGAGCGCAGGCGGTGGCGGCGTCGGGCGCGCCCGAGACGCGCACGCGGAGCACGTGGCGCACGCCTTCACCGTTGCGCACCACGTCCTCGGCCAGGTCCGCGCAGACGCCGCGTAGAGCCTCCTCGAAGGCGGCGAGGTCTGGGCAGGGCACGCGGCCCGAAGATACGGCCACGACGGTGTCCGAAGTGCTGGTGTCGCTATCGATCGAGATGCGGTTGAACGTTTCCCCGGCCACACGGCTGAGCATGGCGCGCAAGGCTTCGCGCGGCACCGCGAGGTCGGTGAGGACGTAGACGAGCATGGTCGCGAGGTTGGGCTCGATCATACCCGCGCCCTTGGCGATGCCGACAATTGCGCCGCCGGCGAGGTCGGCGCGGCGGATTTTGGGGTAAAGGTCGGTCGTTACGATGCCCTCTGCGGCTGGCAGTATATCCCCAGCCGCTAGTGCGGCGACGGCCTGCGGGAGTGCGGCCGTCATGGCCTCGACGGGTAGGCCCCAACCGATCACGCCGGTGGAGCAGGGCAGCACCTCGACCGGTGCCAACCCGAGAAGGCCGGCGGTAGCGGAGCAGACCGCCTCGCTGGCCGCGACGCCGCCGGGAGCGCATACGTTGGATATTTTATTGTTGATCAGGATAGCTCCAAGGCGGGGTTCGCCTAGGCGTTTCCGACCCACGATCACAGGAGCGCCGGGGAAGGCGTTCTTTGTAAAGACGGCCGCAAAATCTGCCGTTGATTCGTCGAGTGCTATCAGCGTCAGCGTCATCTTTGATGGCTTGGGTGCTTCTTTGGGCAAAAACTCGAAGCGTGTGGTCCCGACGCGAAAGCCCTTGGGGAGGGCGGCTTGACTGGTTAGCCAGGCGCGATGCGCGGCACGGGAAGGAAAGGTATTCTGTGAACTGGGCACGCGCGGATAAGTGGGCCGGAGGCGGGGGAAGTGAAGAGCATTTTCTGGCCGCCTCCTCTCCGTCACGCCTGCGTCTTCGAGAATGTGATGGAAAACCTCGCGCAGGGTGATTTACCCCACAATCCAGGCTTAACCAAATGAACGTTTCCGACATTACTGCCAAGGCCCGCGTCCTTCTCGAGGCGCTGCCTTACATTCAAGACTTTCGTGGATCCACCTTTGTGGTGAAATACGGCGGCAGTTTCATGGACGACCCCGATCCCGAGGTCCGTAACCGTGTCGCTTACGATATCGCCTTTCTGGCCGCCTGCGGTATTAACGTCGTCGTGGTTCATGGTGGCGGCAAGGCCATCACCAAGGCCATGGAGCAGTCGGGTTTAAAATCCCAGTTTGCCCCGAACGGCATGCGCATCACCGACGAGGCTACGGTGCAGATAGTGAAAAAGACGCTGGACGAAATCGTGAACAAAGATGTTTGCGATGCCATTGCGCTCGCCCGCTCCAAGCCCCGGGCGCTGGCCGGCGACACCGTTTTAGTCTGTGAAAAACTCACGATCGACGACAACGGCGATGTGGTTGATCTCGGCTACGTCGGCGAGGTCGTCGAGGTTAAGGTGAAATTGATCAAAAAGGAGATTGCCGAGGGCTATGTGCCAGTGATCTCCCCCGTAGCCGAGGGCCACGACGGTAAGCCTTATAACGTCAATGCCGACTTGGTCGCCGGACGCGTGGCCAGCGCCTTGCGTGCCCGTCGGCTTGTTTACATGAGTGATGTCCCCGGCCTGCTCGCCGCGCCGCCCGACGCCGCATCCCTGATCTCCACCCTAAAGGTCTCCCAGGTGGATGACCTCAAAAAGAGCGGGGTGATTGACAAAGGTATGCGTCCCAAAGTTCTAAGCGCGGTGAGAGCCCTTAACGAGGGTGTGCAGCGCGTGCACTTCATCGACGGGCGCTTACCCCACTCGCTCTTGCTGGAGATTTTCACCGACAAGGGCATCGGCACCGAGATTGTGCACGGTTGATCGGCCTGCCTACCGCCAAGGTTTGGCGGCCGCCGTCCCACTTTCTTTGATCACTATGAGCCAGCCCCAGATCGCCCAGACCGCCGCCGAGGCCGCCTATGATTCGTATGTTCTACGCAACTACGGACGTCCTGCCATAACGCTTGCCCGTGGCGAGGGCTGCCGGGTGTGGGACGACGCCGGAAAACGCTACCTCGACTTTGCCTCGGGCATTGCGGTCAACGCCGTCGGTCACTGCCACCCGCGCTGGGTTCGGGCCGTCTCTGAACAGGCCGCTACGCTCGCGCATGTCAGTAATCTCTATCGCAACCCGCTGCAGGGCGAGCTTGCCCGCCGTTTGGTCGGCCACGCTGGCCCGGGCCGGGTTTTTTTCTGCAACTCTGGCGCCGAGGCGAACGAGGGTCTGTTGAAGCTTGCCCGTCTCCACGGTATTCGGAAGTCCGGCGAGGAGGGTAAGTGCCACAAAGTTCTTTGCGCGAAGTCTGCCTTCCATGGCCGCACCTTCGGCGGCATGAGCGCCACCCCGCAGGAAAAGATCCAAAAGGGCTTCCGGCCCCTGCTTACGGGTTTCGCGTTCGGCGAGTTGAATAATTTGGAGTCCTTCGAGGCTTTGATCGACAACCAGACGGCGGCGATCTTTGTCGAGACCATTCAGGGCGAGGGTGGCGTCCACCCAGCTACGCCGGAGTTTTTGCACGGCCTGCGTGCGCTGTGCAATCGGCACAACCTGCTCCTGATACTGGATGAGGTTCAATGCGGCATCGGGCGTTCGGGGCGTTTCTTTGCCTTTGAGCACGCCGACGTGCGACCGGACGCGATCGGTATGGCCAAGGGCCTTGGCGGCGGCTTCCCTATCGGAGCGATCTGGATCGGCGAGGGCGCGGCGGATCTGTTCCAGCCAGGCATGCATGGCACCACCTTCGGTGGCACTCCTCTGGCCTGCGCGGCTTCCCTGGCGACGCTTGATATCATCGCCGACGAAAAACTCTGTGAGCATGTCGCTCGAGTGAGCGGCCCTTGGCATGCCGCGCTGGCGCGACTCGCGGAAGAGTTTCCTGCCCAGTTGAGCGGTCTGCGCGGCCTTGGGTTCATGGTGGGTCTGCAACTGACCTCCGAGCCGTCGCCCTACATTGCCGCGCTGCGCGAGGCTGGGTTGCTGGCGCCTTTGGCGGGCGGTAACGTCATCCGGTTGCTCCCGCCCTTGATTGCGACTGAGGCGGAACTGGCGGAGTCTGTTGACATACTGCGCCGAGTTTTCGCGGCCAAGGCCGCCTGAGCGGGAGGTTCTTTTCTGGGGCCGTTTTGGACGGTCGCGTCACGTTTTTGTGGCGCGGCACAGATTACCCTCGCCCGCGGGGACCGGCGCCCCCTATAGGGGATTGCTTCAATCGACGGACATGAAGCATTTCCTGAAAGAAACCGATTTCTCGCCGGCGCAAGTAGCCGAGCTTTTCGACCTGGCCCGCAATCTCAAGGCCACGCGTGGTAGAGAGATCGCGTCTGTGTTGAAGCATCAGACTTGGGCGCTGATATTTTCCAAGTCATCGACGCGCACCCGTGTCTCTTTCGAGGTTGGTATCCACGAATTGGGCGGTAATCCGCTCTTTTTGAGTAAAAACGACATCCAGCTGGGTCGTGGGGAATCGATTGAGGACACCGCCCGCGTGCTTTCGCGGTTTGTGCATGGATTGATTGTCCGCACCTACGACCATGCCGAGGTGGAGCGACTGGCCGCCGCTGGCACGGTGCCGGTAATAAATGCGCTCACCGATTTCCTCCACCCCTGTCAGATTTACACCGATGCCTTCACTATGGCTGAGCGCTGGGCCCCGTCCGGCGGGGATTTATTTGCTTCCTTGCGTGGCCGGAAAATCGCCTTTCTCGGTGATACCGCGTGTAATATGGCCAATTCTTGGGTGCTCGGGGCGAATTTATTTGGTATGAAAATCAGTTTGGCTGGTCCGGCGGGCTTTGCGCCCTCAGCCGATTTGAACGGCTTGCTCGCACGGGAAGGCTTCGCTGGCGGCTATGACTTCACGACCGACCCGATTGAAGCGGTGAGGGATGCGGATGTGGTCTATACGGATGTCTGGGTGAGCATGGGCAAAGAGGAGGAGAAGCGTGACCGCCTCGCGCTCATGGCCCCCTACAGCGTGACTGGCGAAGTCTTTGCGGCGGCCAAGCCCGACGCTTATTTTATGCACTGCCTCCCTGCGCATCCGGGGGAAGAGGTTCAGCAGGAGGTCTTGGATAATCCCCGCTCGATCATTTTTGATCAGGCTGAAAATCGCCTGCACGTGCAGAAGGCGATCATGACGCTGCTCGCGCGGCGCGATTAGTGGTTGTTGCCGTTGTCGGCGACCGAAAGGCCCTTTCGGTTTAATCCCGCCCCACCGTAACCCAGGTTACCGACTGCCGGTCTGGTGGGTTTGCGATTTGAAGACGCCGTAAGAACACGCCGCCCCTTTTCTTACGCCTTTTTCTTTGCTCCTCCCGTCGTCGCCGCCCAAAAAGCGTATTTCCCATGAAAATCGTTCTCGCCTACTCTGGGGGTCTCGACACCTCCGTTATCGTTAAGTGGCTCAAGGAAACTTATGACGCGGAAATCGTCACGTTTGCCGCTGATGTCGGCCAAGAGGAGGAGCTCAAGGGATTAGATAAGAAGGCAAAGGCCACCGGCGCGTCGAAGCACTATACCCTGGATCTCGTCGATGAATTCGCGCGCGACTACATTTTCCCGATGATCCGGGCCAACGCGATTTATGAAGGCCAGTATTTCCTCGGCACGTCCATCGCTCGTCCACTGATCGCAAAAGCCCAGGTCGACATAGCCCGCAAGGAAAAGGCCGATACGGTGGCGCACGGCGCGACTGGAAAGGGTAACGACCAATGCCGTTTTGAGCTCACTTACATGGCGCTTGCTCCTGATCTTCAGATCATCGCTCCGTGGAAAATGGAGGAATACCGTGACCTGTTCCCCGGTCGCGCCGAGATGATCGCCTACTGCGCCAAACATAAAATCCCGGTTGAGGCATCGCTAAAGAAACCTTACTCAATGGATCGCAACCTTTTGCATATTTCCTATGAAGCCGGAATCCTTGAGGATCCTTGGTTCGATCCCACGACTGCGGCCAACAAGGCGATGTTCAAACTCTCCGTGGCGCCCGAGGATGCCCCGGATAAGGCTGAATACGTTGAAATCGAGTTCGAACGCGGCGACGCCGTCGCGGTCAACGGCAAGAAACTCACCCCTGGCGGTGTGATGAAGGCTTTGAACAAACTCGGCGGTAAACACGGCATCGGCCGCGTTGATCTGGTCGAAAACCGCTTTGTTGGAATGAAGAGCCGCGGGGTCTACGAGACTCCGGGCGGCGCCATCCTGATGCAGGCCCATCGTCAGGTCGAGTCTCTGACCCTTGACCGCGAGGTGCTTCATCTACGCGACGGCTTTATCCCCAAATACGCCGAACTCGTTTACAACGGCTTCTGGTTCGCCCCGGAGCGTGAGATGCTCCAGGCCATGGTGGATGAAAGCCAGCGCTTCGTCTCCGGCACAGTCCGCCTGAAGCTCTACAAGGGCAATATCATCACTTGCGGACGCAAGTCGAAGTATTCGCTTTACGACGACAAAATCGCTTCGATGGAGGGGGTGAAGAGCTGGTATAATCAGAGTGATGCCACCGGTTTTATCCGCCTAAACGGCCTGCGCTTGCGCGCCCGCAAGCTCTCGCAAGGCGGCCCCAAGGTTTGATCGGGACCCGCCCTGCTTAGTATTCGCCGCTTCGGAAATCCGAGGCGGTTTTTCCATTCTGGTTTGGCGTCGTAAATCAGCTGAGTCGTTCCAGCAACTCCTCGGCGGGTGGGCCGATCCGGCGCGTGGTTTCGCCCTCGGTCCAGCGACCCTCCACCAGCAGGCGCAGAGGCGTGGCAGGTTCGCCGCGTTCTCCGCTTTGAAAAAGACTCACCAGCAGTTCCAGCGCGCGGCGGCCTATCTCCGACTCCTGTTGGTCTATTCCAGACCAATTTGCATCAAACGCACGCGATAGAGTAGCGAGGGATACGTCCATGGGCGCGACTATTCCTGCTGTTTCTAGCCAGATACGGACTTCACTTACGTGACACACGATCGCGGTGGGGCGGTGCCGGCGGAACCAGGCGAGGAAGCTTTCACGCGCCGCTGCCACATTGCGCGGTTCGTCCCGTCCGGGGATCGCAAAGAGCGGCATGCGGTGTTTCTCCTCCTGGACGGCTTGGAAAAAATGATACGGCGACTCGAAGCCGTGGTTTGCGCGCCGCAGTGTTTCGGTGGCGGCGACCATGCCAATCCGCACGTGGCCCAGTCGGGCCAATTCACGCAGGGCCTGGAGGCTGGCGTTGTGTTGGTGGGATGCGACCACGTGAAGCCGGGGCGAGGTGAGCGAGTGTCCGATCGCGACCGCGGCGAAAGGTTCGACATCGAAGCCCAACGCTGTCCCCGAGAAGGGCTGAGGGGGGAAGACCAACCCGCGTATCCCTCTGGCTAGCAGCACATCGCGCGCACGTTTCGGGGACATGCCGGGCTCGGCCAGCCAGAACTCTTCCAGCTTAAAGCCCATCTGGGTAGCGAAACGCTGCGCCCCTTCGTGGTAACCCGCGATATTCACGAGCGCACGCCCTTCCTCGCGCGTGGTGAAGTTGTTGATCCATGCGAGGGTCGATTGAAATGCCACTGGAGCCTGCTTCCGCCGGTAGTTACTCAGCGCTGTAAGCATGGGGTCGGGCGCATAACCCATCTCCTTGGCGAGCGAACGGATCAGGGCGCGTTTGGACGGCTCCACATAGGTATCGTTCTTAAGCGCCCGCCACGCGGTCGACACGTGCACGCCGGCACGCACGGCGACTTGTTTTAGGGTGACACGGGCGTCTTGCATAGCCGTCGGGATGGGAAGCGGAGTGGATAAATGAAACAGTTTGCAGGCAAGCGCCTTCGCGGCCTTGGCGCGGTGCTTTTCCCCTCTTGTTGGTTCCTCCCCTATTTAATATGAGCAAAGTTCGCATTGGTATTGTCGGCCTTGGCAACATGGGCTTTGCCCACGCCCAAAACATTCTAGCCGGCAAAATCAATCGGATGGAGCTTGGGGCCGTGGCTGACTTGAACGCTGACAATATCGCCCGCGTGCCGCAGGTGAAAGGGTTTAAGGGCGCGGTGGAAATGATGGCCTCGGGCCTGATCGATGCCCTTTTGATCGCTACCCCGCATTATGATCACACCTCATTAGGTATCGCTGCATTGAAAGCAGGGCTCCACGTTTTGGTGGAGAAGCCCATTTCGGTGCATCGAGCGGATTGTGAGCGATTGATCGCGGCCCATCGCGGGCGTCAAGGACGTCAGGTTTTCGCGGCGATGTTCAACCAGCGGACGGATTTGTTTTACCAAAAGATCCGCTCGCTCGTCCTCGATGGTGAGCTCGGAGAGATCAGGCGCGTGAACTGGATCATCACAAACTGGTTCCGCACCCATGCTTACTACGCCTCGGGCGGCTGGCGTGCCACTTGGGCGGGGGAGGGCGGTGGCGTGCTGCTCAACCAATGTCCCCATAATTTAGACCTCTTCCAATGGATGTTTGGCATGCCCGTAGAGCTTTCCGCCCACTGTGGTTTTGGCCGTTACCATGATATCGAGGTTGAGGATGATGTCACCGCGACCATGCGTTTCGCCAACGGTGCGACTGGTGTGTTCATTACGTCTACGGGAGAGGCCCCCGGCACGAACCGACTCGAGGTCGTGGGTGAGCGTGGCAAGCTGGTCTACGAGCACGACCGGATCATGTTTACCCGCAACGAGGTGCTGATGGGCGAATTTTCGCGAACAACCCCGCACACTTTCGCCACCCCGCCCACTTGGGACGTCTCCGTGCCCGTCGCCGGGCATGGCGGGCAGCATAATGAGGTGCTGCAAAATTTCGCCAACGCCATCTTAGATGGAGCTGCCCTGATCGCCCCTGCCCCTGAGGGCATCCACTCGGTGGAGCTCGCTAACGCCATGTTGCTCTCGGCCTGGACCGCGAAGCCCGTTACGCTGCCCATTGATGGGCGAAAATATGAACGGTTGCTTAAGGCAAAGATCGCCGAGTCCGCCAAAGTGGGCAAAAAGAAGAAGGTTGCCGCCACCGCCCCTGTCGACCTCGTCAAATCTTTTGGTCGTTAACCTTCTACCCCATGAAACTATCTCAGGTCGCTCTGCAGCTCTACACGCTTCGCGATTTCTGTAAAACTGCACCTGAAGTCGCCGCTACCGCTCGCCGGGTGCGTGAGATCGGTTACACGGCCGTCCAGATCAGCGGAGTTGGCCCCGTGCCAGAAGCCGAGCTCGTCGCCATTTTTCAAGGCGAGGGACTCACGATCTGCGCAACCCACGAAGACGGGCGACGTATTCTCGACGAACCCGAGGCGATAATCGAGCGGTTGCATAAACTCGGCACGACCCTCACCGCCTACCCCTACCCAGCGGGTATTGATTTCGACAACCCCGCCCATCTCGACACCTTGTTGCGCAAACTTGACGCATCCGGAGCTAAGTTTCGCGCTGCTGGCCTCACCTTAGGTTACCATAACCATGCCAATGAATTTTACCGTCCCGCGGGCGGATCCTGTTTCCTCGATCGGGTCTACGCCGAGACCTCGCCGGATAACATTGTGGCTGAACTCGACACCTACTGGGTGCAACGCGGCGGCGGTGATGTGGTTGACTGGGTCCGACGCATGAAGGGACGCCAGCCCTTCATCCACCTGAAGGACTACAAGGTGAATGCCGCCGGTGAGCCGACTTTTTGCGAGATCGGCGCCGGCACTCTCCCTTTCGCCCGCATTATTGCCGAGGCCGAGTCGGGCGGTTGCGGGTGGTTCATCGTCGAGCAAGACACCTGCCCAGGTGATCCTTTCATCTCCATCCGACAGAGCTACGAATACATCCGGGCTCATTTGATATCCTAATTGCTCCAGCTTCTCGCGTCATTTTTTACCCAAGTTCCTAGTTCATAAACATGTCCACGTTTCTTCACGAAGATTTTCTGCTTACCACCGCGACTGCTCGGCGCCTTTACCACGGGGTAGCAAAGACCCAGCCGATCTACGACTACCATTGTCATCTGCCCCCTGATCAGATCGCGGCCAACCGCAGCTTTGATAATCTCACCCAGATCTGGCTCGGTGGCGACCATTACAAGTGGCGTGCGATGCGCGCCGCCGGGGTGGACGAGGAGTTGATCACCGGTGCCACGACGTCCGACTACGACAAGTTCCTAGCTTATTGCCGCGTCGTCCCGCAGTTGGTCCGTAATCCTCTCCACCACTGGTCGCACTTGGAGCTTCGACGCTTTTTTGGCATCGATCTGATGATCAACGAGGCCAACGCGCCCCGCATCTGGGAGCTGGCCAACGCCCGCCTCGCCACGCCGGCCTTCTCCACCCATGGTATCCTTACCGCCGCCGGGGTAGCCGTGGTGTGCACCACCGACGACCCTGCCGACTCGCTTGAGCACCACCAGACCATAGCCGGCTCTACCTTGAAGACCCGCGTCTACCCAACCTTCCGGGCAGACAAACTCGTCGCCGTGGCCGCCCCTGCCGTGTTCAATGCATGGTGCGACCAACTCGCGGCCCGGGCCGGCCTAGAGGTTGCTTCGCTGCCTTCCCTGCTCGAGGCGCTGGACCGCCGCCACGCGTTTTTCCACTCTCTCGGGGGCCGCCTTTCCGACCACGGCCTGGAAAACTTACCCGATGCCGAGTGCACGGAGGCGGAGGCCGACGCCATTTTTGCCCAAACGCGCGCCGGCCGTCCGGCTACGCCCGAGCAGGCCGCCAAGTGGCTCTGGTTTGTCATGCTCTACCTCGGCCGCTTAGACGCGAAGCGCGGTTGGACCAAGCAGCTGCATCTCGGCGCTCTGCGTAACAATAACGGTCGCCTGCTCAAGCGCCTCGGCGCCGACGCGGGGGTCGACTCGATCGGTGATTTTCCTCAGGCCCGCGCCCTTTCGCGCTACCTTGACGCCCTCGAACGCGAGAATGCGCTACCCCGTGTCGTGCTCTATAATCTGAATCCGGCCGATAACTATGTTTTCGCCTCGATGACGGGTAACTTCCAGGACGGCTCCTCCGCAGGCAAGATCCAGTTTGGCAGCGGTTGGTGGTTCCTCGATCAGAAGGAGGGCATGGAGTGGCAGATTAACGCACTCAGCTCGCTCGGCCTGTTGTCGCGCTTTGTGGGCATGCTGACGGATTCGCGCAGCTTCCTATCCTATCCGCGCCACGAGTATTTCCGGAGGCTACTTTGCAAGCTCCTTGGCGAGGACGTCGAGGCCGGCCTGATCCCGGCCGACGATGCTGCGCTCGACGCGTTGGTTCGCGATATCTGCTTCGGTAACGCTGCGGCCTATTTCGGGCTGGAGCTGGCGGCCCGCTAGGTATTCTCGGCGGGCTCGGCAACCGTGGTGGCGAGGCGGCGGCAGGTCTCGAGCGTATCGATGTCGTCTACGGTTTTGTCCGTCCGGATGCGGGCGATTCTAGGGAAGCGCAGGGCGTAGCCACTATCGTGACGGGCGCTGGGCTGGATGCGATCGAAGGCGATCTCCAGCACGGTGTCTGGCACGACGCGGCGTTGGCGTCCGCGTTCCTCTAAAGTGTTTTGGTGGAAATGTTCGGTGAGCGTGGCGAGCTCGGCGTCCGTGAGGCCGGAGTAGGCTTTGCCCAAGGTGCGGAGTGCTCCGGTAGCCTCGTCGAGCACGGCGAAGGTATAGTCGCTGAGCACGCCTCGGCGTTTGCCGTGCCCCTGTTCGACCGCGATGACGACCACGTCGAGGGTTGCGTAGGCCTTCTTGAGTTTCAGCCAAGCGAGGCCGCGCCGGCCTGGGGTGTAGGGTGAGGCGGGGTCCTTGGCCATGAGGCCCTCGTTGCCGCGTTTGCGGGCGCGGCTAAAGGCAGACTCTATCTCCTCCGCGGTGTTGGCGGCGAACACCGGAGCGAGGTGAAAGGCTCCTGAGTTTGGTGCCAAAAGTGATTCGAGGCGTGCGCGGCGAACGCAAAGGGGAGATTTGAGCAGGGGTTCGCCCTCGTGCCAGAGCAGGTCGTAGGCGGAAAAAGCGAGGGGGATCTCTTGGCCTAGGAAAAGGTCGCCGCCGTCGAGGCGACGGTGGAGTCGTTTTTGTAGCTCGGCGAAGGGCAGGGCGCGGCCGTCGCGCCAGGCGAGGAGTTCGCCATCGAGGATGCCGTCGAACCCTAGTTCGCGGCGGGCCGCGGCGGCGAGGTCGGGAAATTGGTCGGTGATACGGTTAAGATCTCGGGAGAATAGTTCCACGCGCCCACCTTTTTTGTGCAGCTGGCAGCGGATGCCGTCGTATTTATCCTCCAGCCAGACTGGCGCTTCGAGGCGGGCGAGCAGGGCCTCGGCAGTCGGCTCGGGGCTGGCCAGCATAAACTGGAGTGGGTGGAACACACGCAGGGCGATGTCGGCAAGGGTGTCGGCGAAAGCAGCGAGCACGACGGCGGGTAGGTCGCCGGCCAGCAGGTGGGCTTCACGAATCGCTTCGAGAGACCGACCGCTGGCGGCGGCGAGAGCCTCCTCGACCAGACCTTCGCGCAGGCCAATCCGAAGGTCGCCGGTGATGATTTTCACAAGGTATTTGGCGGCCAAAGGGGCGAGGCTCCGAAGCGCGCCGGAAAGCAGATCTAGTTTTGCAGCGGGAGAAGTGGTGGCGGCGAGGCGCGAAAGCAGGTCGGCGAAATTGGCGAGCGAAAGCGGCGTGGGTGGCGTGGAGGCGCTTTTTGATGCTGCGAGCAGGGCCTCGGCCGTTTCGGCGCTGTCGCCGAAACGGCGATACGCGGTGCGAAAATCACCCTCGTGGTATCCGGATACCTCCAGCACAGAGCGGCGGAGCAAGGCCCAGCCGACTTGGAGCGAGCGTGGATCCGATTGCGGAAAGGCGTGGCCGGTCAGGTAAAGGGAGGCTAGGGCAGCTTCAGTGGGGGCGAGGGCGGATAGATGCTCGCGTAGCCGGTCGACCTTGGCGGATTTCGCGGGGGTAGCGCGGATGCGCTCCCCGAGGGCGGCTAGGGCGTCGAGGGTGTCGGTGGCCGGAGGGTTTAGTTCACGGACCGCAGGGGGCGTGGCGGGAGTTTGCGCGGCTGCGGACGGTAGGGCGATTTCGAGCTGGTTGTCTTGATTGATCGCCCAGGCCTCGATTCCGCGTTCACGGAGATCGCGAGCGAAGTCGGCCGCGAAACCGTGGAGCGTGAGCACGCGGTGGGGTTGGGTTAGCTCGACGAATCGGATCAGATCTGGGTAATCGGCGTGATCGGAGAGCGGGAAGGCCGCGTCGCACTGGTAGCGAAAGCGCGCACCGGGATCTAGGGCCCAGCCGGTTAGCGCCGCGGTGCGGCGGCGAGGGATTTTTCGGACGAAGGGTGCGTTGGCAGCCTGAGGCGGGCAGATAACGACGTGGCCGTTGCAGGTCGTGGCGTCAAAGGCGGCGTAGGGCGGGAAGCCGAGGCCGAGAGACTCATAGACGCGAGTGAGTCTCAGTGTTTGAGGGTGCAGCATCACCGGCAGAGCCGCGCCGGCGAGGGCGCTGAGGATCTCTTGGCTTTTACCCAAGCTGTAGCCGAAAAGCACCGGTGTTTCGCCCTCCTCAAGCGCGGCGCGGCAGAAGGCGATGACGTCGGTCAGCACGATCCCGGTGGGCGGTAGGATGTAATGCGGTCGGCCGTAGGTCGTCTCCATGATCACGAGATCCGCGCGGGGCGGCGCACAAGGTTCGGCGGACCGGCCGGGTCGGAGCTTAAAATCGCCCGTGTAGAGCAGGCGACCGTGGTGGGGGTGTTCGAGTAGAATCATGGCCGAGCCGTGAATATGGCCGGCGGGGTGCAACGACACGGTGACCCCTGGCTGCTCGGTGCCGAGGGTCGTAGTTTCACCGAAAGGCAGGATGCGTTCCACGCGCTCTCCAGCCCTGTCGGGCATTCGGGCACGCATCAACGCGGCGGTGCCGGGTGAAAGCAGGACCTCGCGGTGGGCGGCGAGGTGGTCGAAGTGAGCGTGCGAAACGAAACTCCGCGTTACCGGATGGTGGGCATCGAGCCACCAGTCGATTTGAGGCAGGTAGAGACCGTTGCGAAACTGGACGTCCCAGGGCACGCCACGACTCTAGCGCCCGGGCGGACGAAGCAAACCGATTGACCCAAAAAACCACTGCGCCGGCGCGGCCCAGGGTCAGAGGCGCTCCAGCGCGTATTTGCCCGGACCAAGAATCACGAGAGCTAGGCAAACGATTCCCATGGTGGCGGGGTGGGCGGCGGCCTCCCAGCCGCCGAACGGGTAGAATTTCCAGATTGTGGCGACAGCCATCGTGAGGGTCAGGGCCAGCGCAGCTGGGCGGTGCAGGAAGCCGAGGATCAGGCAGATCGCGCCCGCGGTCATGGCCAAGATGGCGATGAGGCCCCACCAGGCGTGGCCGAAGTGGATACCAAGGTAACCCACGGCGCGGCCTACGCGGGCCCAAGCCCGTGAATCGGCCACCAGGCGCGGTAGGCCGTGTATTAAGAGGAAAATCGCGCCGA
>RGVP01000049.1 GCA_010027235.1 bacterium | reverse complement strand
CGCGATGCCGCCGCGGTCGCCGCCGCTATCGAGGCAGTCGGCGGCATCGCGCGAGGCGGTGTCTTTGGTCAGCAAAGTGGCGAGCAGAGCGGTGGCGCCGCGTTTGCCGGGGGTTTCGTGGAGCGAGCCGCCTTCGCAGACGAGATGGAGGTGGAGGTTGGGCTGGCGGTCGTCGCGTCGGAGGAGCAGGCGCACGCCGTTGGGTAGGGTCTTGAGCTTCCAAACGGGCGCGGATTTACGGGTGGGAGCGGCGGCCGATTTTTTCGCCGCGGCTTTGGGCATAGGGTCGAGCGAGACGGTGTTTTCGCGGGTGGCCACTAGCCACTCGCGGAGCACGCGCCGGAGGTCTCCCGGAGTGGCTTTCGCGACGCGCTCGAACCAGGTGCGGCTGAAGTCGAGATCGCCGGCCACGACCTCGGCCGAGCCAAGGCGGGCGGCGCGGCGCGCGACGGTTTTGCGGCCGCCGATTTCGCCCACGACGAGTTGGCGCACGGCACGGGCGAGTTCGTCGCGGGTGAAGCCGCCTTTTCGGGACAGGCGTTCTAACTCGGCGCGGGCGGCGCGTTCTGCGGCGGCGCGTTTGTCCGGATCGCAACTGAAGAAGAGCGCGAAGAGCCCGGCCTCGCCCGGGGTCCAGTGGTGGGCGTCGATGCTATGCACGAGGCGGCGTTTTTCGCGCAGTTCACGCCAAAGCGGGGAACTGTCGCCGTAGCCGATCACGACTGCCAGCAGGTCGAGCAGCGGCGCGTCGGGGTGGGTGAGAGCGACGGTGGGCCAGGCGAGGGCGCCGCGCGATTGCTCGACCTCTCCAGTCTCGCGGTGGACGCGGGGTGCGAGTTGGACGGGCTCGGACGGCTGGAAGACCGGCGCGAGACGGCGGCGGGGGGCGGCGCCGAAGTGTTTTTCCACGCTTGCACGGACGGTTTCGGCGGAGACGTCGCCGGCCACCACCACCACCAGGTTGTTGGGGGCGTAGCGCTCTTGGTAATATGCGATCAACTCGTCGCGGGTGACGGCGGAGAACACGTCGCGGTGGCCGATCACGGGTTCTCGCAGGGGGTGTTGCTTGAACACGGTGCGGGCGAGGGCGTCCCAGTGGCGACGGTCGTGGTCGTCGTCGCCCATTGCAATTTCGCGCAAGATAACATCGCGTTCGCGGGCGACCTCATCGGCTGGCAGCGTGCTGCGCAGGGTCATGTCGGCGAGGAGATCGACGGCGATCTCGAGGTGGGGCGCCGGTAGGTCGATATGGTAGACGGTGCGATCGTAGGTGGTGTAGGCGTTGATCGAGCCGCCGTGGGCCTGGACGGTGGCGGAAATCTCGCGACCGGCGCGGGTAGGGGTGCCTTTGAAAAGCAGGTGTTCCAAGTAATGGGAAAGGCCGGCGCCGAGCAGGGCGCCTTCGTGCTGGCTGCCGGTGCGGACCCAGACCTGAACGGATACGACAGGCGCGGCGTCGTCAGGCTGGACGAGGAGCACAAGCCCATTGCGCAATTCGGTGCGATGGACGGGCTGGGCCCAGAGGCGTGCGAGCAGTTGTTGGTCGGCGGGGGCGAGCAGGGAGGGCATGGGTGCGGACGTGGGGCGCGGGGCAAAGTCAGGCAGGCGTGGCCGGGTTATTCGCTCTCTGCGAAGCTCGGTAGCGGGAGTTTTCGGGCGCGTGGCGCGAAGGGGGCTAGGAAGGCGTCATCGAAGTTGAAAACATCCAGGAAATCCTCCCGCCGATCGGATTCAGTTTTGCTGAACATATTATATTCAATAAGGTTATAAACTATGTCGCCAAAATGAATAGTCTCGTGCACGCCCCAAGAATTGAGCACGGTCTTGGTCAGAGGACCAAATTGATCCAGAGCGTAGGCGCGCAGGCCTTGCGAGAGCTCCTGACCGCTCACGTGGCGGGAAATTTTGGCGCGGGCGGCGTCCTTTTTTTTCAGCTCCTTGACGGCGTGGTCTAAGCCGTCGCACACGAACTTATAGGCCTGCCGATCAAACCGTGGGTCTTCCTTTCTGATCAGGGTGACAACTTGTGCAAAGTCGAAATCGGCCATTTTAGTTGGAGTGAAGGCAAGAATATCGCTAGGTGCAATGCTCCGCTGAACGTTGATTGTTAAAAATTTACACTAAATACTAGGTGGTTTTAGTGACCATATACTGCTGGGAAAATGAATTTTTTGCAATTTAGATACGACAATTGTAACAAGACAATTTGTGCATTTAACCGTAATTATCTCATGATATCCTCAACCCAAACGAATCACCCAATGCAGGGTTCTCCTAATGATCGCGCAGTCATCGGGTCGCGTCTTTCTCTTGCCTGTGACCGTTTGCGTGAAGCTGGCCTACGAATCACCCAGCCCCGTATCGCCATAATCAACATCTTGATTAACAGTGCTCAACCCATTAGTATCGAAAAAATCCATACACAGCTTGATGGAAAATCGTGTGATCTGGTGACGGTTTATCGTTGTTTGGGTTCGTTTGAAGACATCGGTATTGTGCGACGTTCCTTCCTGCATAACGGCACTAGTTTGTATCAGCTAAGCGACCGCAATGAGGTAGTTTATCATGTCGTTTCGAAGGAAACGGGTGACATTCAGGCGCTTGATACGGCAACCAGCGCGCGTCTGGCCGAACTGATTGGCGCGGTTGAGCAGGAATTGCGGGCTAATGGTTACGAAAATGTGACCCATGTGCTCGGTTTTTTCGCCAAGCATACGGTCGGGGCGGCGGTTTTAAGTTCTCGTAACAAGCCGGTGCAGGCCTCGCGCCGCTAGGGGTGGCGCGCTCTGGCTCGTGAGTTGGCGGGCCAAGCGGGCGGTTCTAAAGCCGCGTTTCAAAGTAGTCCGCCAGTGGCGTAGAGATTTTCCGCAGTGTTCCAGTTCAATACCTTCCAGAAAGCTTGCACGTAATCCGCCCGGCGGTTTTGGTAATTCAGGTAGTAGGCGTGTTCCCACAAATCCAGTGCGATGAGGGGCTGGGCCCGTTCGAGCAGCGGGGTGTCTTGGTTGGGAGTGGTTACAATATCGAGCTCGCCGTCTTTTACGATCAGCCAACACCACCCGCTACCGAAGCGAGCCAGGCAAGCGGAGGTGAATTCTTTTTGAAACGCTTCAAGTGAGCCGAAGCGCCGGGCGATGGCGGCTTGCAGAGGGCCAGCTGGGTAGTTGGCAGGGGCGGCGAGGATTTTCCAGAAAAAGCTGTGGTTGAGGTGACCACCTACGTGATTGCGAAGGGTGGTGCGGAGGGGTTCTTCGAAGGCTTTGATGCGGGCGATGATTTGTTCGGCGGACAATTCACGCAGATCGGGCCGGGACTCCAGAGCCTTATTGGCGGCATTGATGTAGGCTTGGTGGTGTTTGGCGTGATGGATCTCCATCGTCTTAGCGTCGATGTAGGGCGCGAGGGCGTCGTAAGCGTAGCCCAAGGGGGGCAGGGTAAAGGGCTGGAGGGTGGCTTCGGGGTTGGCTGGAGTGGCACCAAAAACCAGCGGCCGGATGAAGGCGATCACGGCGGCCCCGAGGCCTAGCGATTGCAAGACTTGCCGACGTGAGACCAGGGTGGTGGAGCGCTTCATGGGGCTATGAAAGCGGAATGACTGGCTGGGTGCAAACATCTGAGCGGTTAGGGTCAGCCTTTGCGGTAACCGCGGCCTGAGCGTTCTTGTGGACAGGTGGGGCTAGCTGGCGGCAAGGAGTCGGCGCAGGGTTTCGTCGACCGCCTTCGGGTTGGCCTTGCCCTTGGCGGCTTTCATCACTGGTCCCTTCAGGCCGTTGAGTGCGCTTTCCTTGCCGGATTTGAACTCGGCTACGGCCTTGCCGTTGGCGGCGATGCTCTCGCGGCACCAGATCTCCAGCTCGGCTGTGTCGGTCGGGGTGGCGGCGAGGCCGAGTTGGGTTACGATCGCGGTCGGGGCCTCTCCCGAGGCAAACATTACCGCGAAGACTTCCTTGGCGGTATTTTGCAGGAGGGTTCCGGCGGCGATAAGTTTAACCAGATCGGCAAGTGCGGCGGGAGTGATTTTGGCCTCGCTCAGCGCGATACCGGCGGCGGCGAGTTCACGTTGCAGATCGTTGACGATCCAGTTGCCTACGGCTTGCGCGAGCGAGGGACCGGCGAGTTTGGCAGCGGCTTCGAACCAGTCCGAGAGCTCGCGGTCGGGGACGAGCACACTGGCTAGGGTGTAGGGCAGGGCGTAGCCGCCCTCGGCCCCGGCGGCCATGAAGCGGCGCTGCTTGTCAAAGGGGCGCTCAGGCAACTCGGCGGCGAGGCGGGTCTTCCAGGCTTCGTCCACCTTGACCGGCATGAGATCGGGGTCGGGGAAATAGCGGTAATCGTGGGCCATTTCCTTCGAGCGTAGCGACTGGCTGGTTCCGGTGAGGCCGTCGTAGTCGCGGGTCTCCTGCACGATCACTCCGCTGGCCTTCATGACGGCGAGCTGGCGCGCGATTTCGTGGGCGATCCCATCGCGCACGAAGGCGATGGAGTTAAGGTTCTTCAGCTCGACCTTGGTGCCTAGTCGCTTATTGCCGACCGGGCGGATCGAGACGTTGGCGTCGCAGCGGAGCTGCCCCTTCTCCATGTCGCAGTCGGAAATGCCGGCATATATGATGCTGGTCCGCAGCGATTGCAGATAAGCATAGGCCTCTTCAGCCGAGCGTAAGGCCGGATCGGATACAATCTCCATTAGCGGAGTGCCTGCGCGGTTGTAGTCGATCAGTGATCCACCGTCCCCGTGATTGAGCTTGCCGACGTCCTCCTCAAGGTGAATGCGAGTGAGCGGGATGGATTTATGCTCACCCATGATGTTGCGGGCGGAGCCGGGTAGCTCGATCTCGACCGCTCCGCCTACGCAGATCGGCTGGTCGTATTGCGAGATCTGATAGTTCTTCGGGCTATCGGGGTAAAAGTAGTTTTTGCGATCCCATTTGCAAACCGGGGCGACGGCGCAGCCGAGCATGAGGCCGGCCTTAATGATGGCGTCGACGGCAGCGCGGTTCATCACCGGCAGGGCGCCGGGCAGGGCGAGCACGACGGGGTCAGTAAGGGTGTTCTCGGGTCGGCCGTAGCCAGCGGCCACGCGCGTAAACATTTTAGAGCGGGTCTTAATCTGGACGTGGACTTCAAGACCGATGACGGCTTCGTAATTCATTTTTTCAGAGTGAGGATTTTAACCATGGAGGGCACGGAGGTTCAGACGATTCGGCGAATGAGGCCGTCCTTGAGGTGGGGAACATTGAAGTTTACAATGAGGCCGACTCGATGACCAGAAAGACGGAGGTAAGTGATTAACTGAGCCTCGAAGATCGGATGCATTTCGGTTACCGCCTTGAGCTCCACGACCACTTGATTTTCGACCAACAAATCGAGGCGGTAACCTACCTCGATGAGGAATCCCTTGTAGCGAACCGGCATCTCCTTTTGCCGCTCAAATCTGATCTCACGAAGATAAAGTTCATGGGCCAACGCAGCTTCATACGCCGACTCCAACAAGCCCGGCCCCAGCTCGCGGTGAACTTCGATGGCTGCGCCAATGATTTTCTCGGTCAGTGCTTCGTTCTCCATTTCCGTGTCCTCCATGTTCTCCGTGGTTAAAATCTCAGAGGTTCGGGGTGTGCTTGCTCCAGTCGTTGGCGTGATCGTAGGCGTGGGCGGCAGCGAGGAGGTCGGCTTCGGCGAAAGGGCGGCCGATGAGTTGCAGGCCTATGGGCAGGCCGGCGGTGGTGAAGCCACAGGGCATGCTGATGGCGGGGAGACCCGCGAGGTTTACGCCGATGGTGTAAATATCGGCCAGATACATTGCTAGCGGGTCGGCCGATTTTTCCCCACGTTTAAAGGCGGGGGTGGGCGCGGTGGGGGTAAGGATAACGTCTACCTCGCCAAAGGCGCGGGTAAAATCCTGGCGGATGAGGGTGCGGACTTTCTGGGCGCGACCGTAGTAAGCGTCGTAGTAGCCCGAACTCAGCACGTAAGTGCCGAGGATGATGCGTAGTTTTACCTCAGAGCCGAAGCCCTCGGCGCGGGATTTAAAATAAATATCGAGTAGGGTCTCAGCCTCTCGGCTACGGTGGCCGTAGCGCACGCCGTCGAAGCGGGCGAGATTCGAGGAGGCCTCGGCGGTAGCGATGATGTAGTAGGCGGCTAGCGCGTATTCGGTGTGGGGCAGGGAGATCTCACGGATCTCGGCGCCGAGTGAGCGGTAGTGCGCGATGGCGTTTTGCACGGCGGTGGCGACTTCAGGGTCTAGGCCGGCGCCGAAATATTCCTTGGGGATGCCAATCCGCCAGGGGCGTTCGCGCGGGGCTGAGAGGGCGGCTCGGTAGTCGGGCACGGGGGCGTCGAAAGAGGTGGAATCGCGGTCGTCGGCACCTGCGATTGCTTGAAGTAGCATCGCAACGTCCTCCACGGTGCGGCCGAAGGGGCCGATTTGGTCGAGCGAGGAGGCGTAGGCGATCAGGCCGTAACGCGATATACGGCCGTAGGTAGGTTTGAGTCCAACCACACCGCAAAGGGCAGCGGGTTGGCGAATTGAGCCGCCGGTGTCGGAGCCGAGGGTGGCGGGGAGTTGGCCGGCGGCGAGGGCGGCGGCGCTGCCGCCCGAGGAGCCGCCCGGAATCCGGGTCAGGTCGTGGGGGTTGGCGGTGATGCGGGTGGCCGAGTTTTCAGTCGAGGAGCCCATCGCGAACTCGTCCATGTTTAGCCGGCCCCAGAAAACCATGCCGGCGTCTCGGAGCCGGGTAGTCACGGTGGCGTCGTAGGGGCTGACGAAATTGGCGAGAATCTTCGACGAAGCGGTGAGCGGTTGGTCGCGGACGGCGATCACGTCCTTTAGCCCGATGGGGATGCCATCCAGCGGCCCGAGCGACCGGCCGGCGGCGCGCCGGGCGTCAGAGGCCTTAGCCTGGTTGAGCGCGCTTTCCCGGTCGTGGGAGTTGAAGGCCTGCACGCGATCTTCAACCGCGAGGGTGCGGGTGATGACGGCTTCGGTCAGTGCGACGGAGGTGAGCGAGCCGTTCGCGAGCAAGCTGGACAGTTCGGCGACGGTTTTAAAATGGAGCGGGGTGTCAGACACGGTAAAAGGTAAACCGTCTTTATGCCGATTAGGAGGCGGCGAGGACAACAAGGATGTGCAGGCTCGTCTAGCGCCCCTCGCCAAGGGTTTGCGGCGAGCGTTTTTTCCCACAACGAGGTTCTTTCGTCTTAAAACGACCGTATTCAACTTTCACGTTAAGAGAGGGGAAGTTGTTCGCCTTTAGGCCTAATAACTGAGTTACGCTCCTAATTAGTCGATGCCTGACCCTTCGTTCAGGTTTCACCATAGCCCTCTTACTTTTTTAAACGTGAAAAAAATTCGTTTTCTCCCAGTCCTCGTTTTTCTTGCCGCATTTTTGGCGGCCTATTTTGGATCGGGGAGACTGCCGTCGCTGGTTGCGGTCGCGACCAGCCTCGATGCATCCGCCCCCGCCGAATCGGGCCCACTGAGGGCCAAGGCGCCTTTGAATGTTGCGATGCAAGGGCACCCTGACGCGTCCCCTGCTGCGTCCGCTCCAGATAAAGGCACTGCAATCCTTCGGCCGGCACTGAATCAGGGTCCAGTTCCTGCCGTGGTCGCTTCTTTGCCTGCGTCCGGCGCGTTGGCTAATGCCCTCGCCGCGCGTTTGGCCCATGCTACTACGCCCGCCGAGTTGTTGCGCGATGCTGATCTGAGTGATCCGCAGGTGCGGGCCTTGGTGGTCGCGCGCATGTCCGAGTTGCAGGACGAGCAACACGAGGCCGCCCTCGTTAAGGCCGAGCGTTTGGGTATCCCGGTGCGTATCGAGGGGCCGGGTCGCAAGGTTTCCGTGCTCTATGATTTCCGCGGCGACAAGCCGCTCTACCGTGTGACCCTAAACGTCAACGCCGCCATTTCCACCGGCGCGAATCTCCTGCGCGATCAGAGCACCCCTTATGGTCTCGACGGCACTGGGATGAAAGTCGGCGTCTGGGATGAGGCCCGGGTGCGCAATACCCATCGCGAGTTCACGACTACCCGCGTCGTCCTGAAAGACAGCGCCACCACCTACTCAGACCACTCCACCCATGTCGCCGGCACCATCGGCGCTGCGGGCACGGATCCGCTCGCCAAGGGCATGGCCCCGAAGGTCTCCATCGATTCCTACGACTGGAATAGCGACTACACCGAAATGACCGCCGCAGGCGCCGCGACCGCGACCGATTTGACCAGGATCACGGTATCCAACCACTCTTACGGCGCCGGTTTTAACACGGCCGCCGAATACGTGCCCTACATGGGCGCCTACGAAGTTGAGGCGCAGACTACCGATGCCCTCGCCGTCAGTTTACCTTACTATCAGATTTTCTGGGCCGCCGGCAACGAGCAAGACTACCTCCTTACCAAGGGGGGCTACCAATCCATCACCTTCAACGGTCTGGCCAAAAATATCATCACTATCGCCGCCGCTGACGACGCGGTGACCAGCGGCCAGCGTGACGTCACCAAAGGCGTTCTAGCCTACTTCTCAAGCGAAGGCCCCTGTGACGACGGCCGCATCAAACCTGACCTCACCGCCAATGGCGTTAATCTTTACTCTAGCGTGGCCTTCACGCCCCCCGCCGGCACCGTCGCCAGCACCACTTCCTACGACGGCACCTACAGCGGCACCAGCATGGCCACGCCCAATGCGGTTGGTTCCGCCGTTCTCATCGAGCAACTCTACACCCGCGAGTTTCCTGGTCAGCGTATTCGGGCCAGCACACTCAAGGCTCTTCTGATCAATACCGCCGACGACGTGGGCCGTGCTGGTCCCGATTACCAATACGGCTGGGGCTATCTGAATGCGAAGGCCGCCGCTGACCTCATCCTCGCCCATAAGGCCAGCCTTGCCAGTCCTAAGCTGATCGAAGGCACCCTGACCTCCGCCTCCAAGACCAAGACACACGTTTTTACTTGGGACGGGGTCACGCCCATCCGTGCCACCCTTTGCTGGACGGATCCAGCTGGCACCGCCCTCGATCCGTCCATCGCTTCGCAAGTCGATGTGCGCACGCCCAATCTCGTTAACGACCTCGACCTCAAAATCACCGCTCCGGATGGCACCACCGTCAAACTACCCTACGTCATGCCCTTTGTCGGCACCTGGACCGATGCTTCGATGCAGCTAGCGGCGACGACAGGTGTGAACCATGTGGATAATGTTGAGCAGGTTTACATTTCCTCTCCCGCTCAGGCAGGTAACTACACCATTACCGTCACTCTTCCGGGCATACTCACGGGTTCCGGCCAAGTTTACTCCCTCGCAGTCACGGGCGGCACTAACGTGGAAACCAATCCCCCGCCAGTGGTCACCCTCGATACGCCTGTGGATGGCTCGGTGCTCCTGCCCAACGTTTCAGTCACCCTTTCGGCCACCGCCACGGATAAAATTGTGGGCGGCGGCGCGGGCGTGGTTGCCAGCGTGGAGTTTTTTAACGGCACCACTTCTCTCGGCGTCGATGCCACCGCCCCCTACACTCTGAATTGGATGCCTCCTGCCGCCGGTGCCTACGCGCTCACTGCCAAGGCCACCGACACCGAGGGCGCCATCGGCACCTCTGCTATCGCCAATCTCACCGTGCTCACCGGCGACGGCACCCCGACGATCGCTTCATTTAGTCCCGCCAGCGGCACTGCCGGTGATACCATCAGCTTTACCGGCACGAATTACGCCGGCGTTTCCTCCGTTAAATTCAATGGAGTTGACGCCCTTTACACCGTCGTCTCCGCCACGTCGATCACCGCCACCGTTCCCGCCACCGCCACCACCGGCACATTGAGTGTGACCACGCCTTACGGCACCGCCACCAGCGCGACTTCGTTTACCGTCACCCAAAACCCCATCCTTATCAGCCAGATCTTCGGCGGAGGCGGCAACTCGGGGGCTCCCTACAACTCAGACTACGTCGAGCTCTACAACCGGGGGGCCACGAGCGTCAGTCTCGCCGGTTGGTCAGTTCAATATGGGTCCGCTTCCGGCACCACTTGGACGCCCACCGCCCTCAGCGGCACGATTGCGGCGGGTAAATATTACCTCGTGAAACTCGGGAGCGGAGGCGCCATTGGTAGCGCCCTGCCCACAGCCGACGCCACGGGCACGATTAACATGAGCGGCACCAACGGCAAAGTCGCCCTCCGCAACACCGCCACCGCCTTCACCGGCTCCACCCCGGCGGGCCAGACGGGTCTGCTCGATCTCGTCGGCTACGGCACGGCCAACGCGTTCGAGGGCTCCGCCGCGCCAGCCGGCTCCAGCACCGCGACCGACACCGCCAATAACGCCGCCGACTTCTCCGCCTCCGCGCCCAACCCGCGCAATTCGACCGCCGGCCAGCCCGCCGCCCCCGTCATCTCCAGCGCGACCACGGCCAGCGGCACGGTTTCTCAGGCGTTTAGTTATCAGATCGCCGCCAGCAACACCCCGACTTCCTTCGCCGCTACCGGCCTGCCCGCCGGCCTGAGTGTCAACACCGCCACGGGCCTGATCTCCGGCACGCCGACCACCGCCGCCGTCTCCAGCGTCACGATTTCCGCCACCAACGCCACCGGCACCGGCACCGCCACGCTGACTATCACCATCGCTGCGAGCGGCGGCGGGGGCGGAGGCGCCACCGCCTTGTCCGAGGATTTCGCCACTATAACCAGTGGAGACAACACTACGACGAGTGGGTCGTCCACCGCGTGGACAGGAAACACCAATTTCCCCACCGCAACCTTGTTAAAAGCCTACCAAGCGGGCGGCGCGGTCAAATTAGGCAGTTCGTCAGCAACCGGTTCGATCACCACCAAGGCACTCGATTTAAGCGGTGGCGGCGGCGCTTTCTCCGTCACCTTTAAGGTCAAGGGATGGACCACCGTTGAAGGAAGTATCACGGTGAGTGCGACCGGACAGTCGGCCCAAACGGTCACCTACACGCAAGTCATGGCCGGCACTTTTGAGAGCAAGACAGTCAACTTCACCGGTGGCACTTCAAGCACGGTCATTACGATCGGCACCACGGCCAAGCGGGCCTTTATCGATGACGTAGTAATTGCCACGAACAGCCAGCCTTTGACTCCTGCTATCTCCACCAGCGGCACCCTCGCCGCCGTTGGCACCATTTACGGCACGGCTTCACCCACCCCGACGTCCTTCGCCGTCTCGGGCGCGAACATGACCGCCCCCATCGTGGTGACCCCTCCGTCTGGTTTTGAGGTCTCACAATCGGTCGGCGGCGCCTCGGGCTACGCCGCCACCCAGTCCATCGGCACCTCCGGCACGATCGCCTCCACTACCGTTTACTTGAGGCTCGCGGTTGGAACGACGGTAGGAACCTATTCCGGTAATGTCGTGTGCTCCAGCGCAGGCGCCACCAGCGTTAATGTCGCTACCGTTGCCAGCTCGGTTTCCACCAGGGCCCTCGTGGTCACTGCCCAGAATCGCGTCAAACCCTTCGGCACCACGCTGACACTGGGCACGTCGGCGTTTGATGCGAACGGTCTCGTGCTCGGTGAGACGGTCGGAGCCGTTACCCTCTCGGCTAGCGGCGGCACGGCTGCGAACGATGCGACCGGCACCTACGTTATCACGCCCTCCGGTGCCATCGGCGGGACTTTCACGGCGACCAACTACGCCGTGTCCTACCTGCCGGGCGTGCTCACCGTCACCGCGCCTACTTTCGCCGAGTGGTCGGCTGGTCTAGTTGATTCTGCCGCCTCCGCGGATCCGGACCACGATGGATTAGCCAACTTGCTGGAGTATTTCTTTGGTCTAAACGCGGCCGTTGCCGACGCGGTCGCCCCGCAGGTTTCCGTTGTGGGGTCCGAGTTGCGCATCGACTACCGCCGGAGCAAGGCGTTGAGCGGCGTGAGCGCCGCCGCTGAATGGACCACTAGCCTAGCCGGGGCGCCGGTGTGGTCCGCGGAAGGCGTCACCGATACTTTGGTTTCGGATCAAGGGGCTTATGAAATCCGTCGAGCGACGGTAAGTTTCACAACGGGCGAGCCGCTCAAGTTCCTTCGACTGCGCGTCAGTCAGCCCTGACGCCTTAACCTATTCCACTACGCGCGGGACGACGATCATGTTGTCCCGCTGCGCGGGGGCGTTGCGCAGGGCGTCCTCGACGGACAGGCCGGGGCGAGGCTCATCCGCTTGCAGGACGTTGAAAATTGGGGTCGCGTGCGCGGTGGGTTCCACGCCGTCGACGTTTACCTGCTGGAGCTGCTCGATGTAGCCTAGGATGTCGCCCAGTTGTGTGGTCAGCTTCGTCTTTTCCGCATCCGTCAGCGCGAGGCGCGAGAGCATGGCAAGGTGGTCGATATCGATGTGCGGAGCGGACATAATCAGAGGGGGGTAACCACGAAGTTCACGAGGGGAGGAAGAGTAATGCCAAGCGGGTGAAGTCGGCGCGAGGGCCTTTATTTCCGGATTTGGAAGCCGGCGGCGGTGAGGTCGGCCTGCACGCGGTTGAAGGCGGCGTTGACCTCCTCGTCGGTCAGGGTGCGGTCGGGAGCGCGGAAGGCTAGGGCGTAAGCGAGGCTTTGGTGGTCCTCGGGCACGCCCTTGCCGATGTAGCGGTCAAACAGCTCGACGCTCTCCAGGGCGAAGGCTTGGCCGGCGGCGGCGCGGGCGTGTTTGGCGACGGCTTTTTGGACTTCGGCGGCCTGCATGGTATTGGGCACAAGGAGGGCGAGGTCGCGCAGGGCGGCGGGGTGCAGGCCTAAGGGCTTGTAGCTGCGGCGATCGGCGTCGGTCGCGACTTTTTCCGACACGATGGCGAAGAAACCGGCGTAAACTTTACCGGTCAGGCCAAGGGTCTTGAGATGGGCGAGGTCAACTAGGCCAAAAGTCGCGGTCCAGCCGTGGCGGATGTCACCGGCGGTAGCGGCGTGGCCGGTTTGCCAGCCGAGGGCGGGCGCGGCGACCAATGCGGTGGGCTGGCGCTCCAACTCAATCCCAGCAAAAGCGGCGAGGGTCGCGGTATGGCGTTTGGCGGTGTAGAAATCGGCGGCCTCGCGCGGGCGCCAGGAGCGTTCGCCAGTCTCTTCGGCGATGACGAAGGCGGCGGCGACGCACTCGGAGAGCGAGCCATTGCGCTCGAGGAAAACGCGACCGGTTTCAAACAGGTGTGAGGCGGCGACGCCGCGGGCTTGGTTTAGTTTAAGCGACTCGAGTAGACCGCCGACGAGGGTGGAGCGGAGGTGAGATTGGTCCTCGACGAAGGGGTTGGCGAGGGCGAGGGCCTCGATCTGGGCGGGCGGGGCCCACGCGGAGATTTCTTTGGCGGGGCGCAGGGTGTAGTTGACGCACTCGTTAAAACCTTGGCCGACAAAGGCGTCAGCCACCTGACGGTTGAAGAGCACGATGGGGTCGTCGTTGCCCACCAGGCCGGGCCCGGTGATGACGGAGGTCGGGATTTTCTCGGTGCCGTAGAGGCGGACGACTTCCTCGACCAGGTCGATGGGGCGGTCGAGGTCGTCCCGCCAGCTCGGGATGGAGAAGGTCCAGGCGGGACCGCGGGTCGCGGTCGGCTCCTCGTGGGTGACAACAAGCTCGAGAGACTCGAGAGCGGCGCGCATCTCGGCGACGGGGATCTCGAAACCAAGTTTCTCGTTTAGGTAGGCAGGGGTTACGGTGATCTCGCGTTCCCACGGCGCGACGGAGCCGACGCGGTGGCTGGGGCCGGAGACCGTCCCGCCGGCGTGGGCGAGGATCAAGTCGATGAAGCGGTGGGTGGCCTCGTCGAGTGAATGCACATCGACGCCGCGCTCGTAGCGGTAAGAGGAATCGGAGGCGAGACCGAGGCGTTTCGAGGCGGCGCGCACGGCCTGGCGTTTGAAGTAGGCGACTTCGAGGACGAGGTTGGTGGTGTTGGCGGAGACGCCGGCCTCGGCTGAGCCCATCACGCCGGCGATCACCACGGGTTTGTGGGCGTCGGCGATCACCAGCAGGCCGGCGGGGAGGGTGCGCTCCTTGCCGTCCAGCGTGGTGATTTTTTCCCCCTCGGTCGAGGGGCGCACCACGATCTCGGTGCCGGCGAGGCGGGCGGCGTCGAACGCGTGCACGGGCTGGCCATATTCCAGCATCACGTAATTGCCGATATCGACGACGTTGTTGATCGGGCGCAGGCCGACGGCGGTGAGGCGGCGTTGGAGCCAGTCGGGTGAGGGGCCGACTTTTACGCCGGTCACGACGGTGGCGGTGTAGAGCGGGCACTCAGCCTCCGCCAACACGCGGACGGAAGAAAGCAAGTCGAGGCGGGGGGCGGCCGAGATGGCGGCGGGGGTAAAGCTCACCGCCGGATAGCGCAGTTCTTTTTTAAACCAAGCGGCGAGTTCGCGCGCGACGCCGAGGTGGCTGAGGGCGTCGGGGCGGTTGGGGGTGATCTCGATATCGAACACCACGTCGCCGGGCGGGAGGAGTTCGTTCAAGGGCGTGCCCGGGGTGGGTTCGCCGGTGAGCAGGAGGAGGCCCTGCGCGTCCTCGGCGAGGGTGAGTTCTTTGGCTGAGCACAGCATGCCGGAGGAAGCCTGGCCGCGGACCTTGGCCTCTTTGATGATAAAATCACCGGGGAGCACGGCGCCGGGCAGGGCGACGGGCACGTGGTTGTCGGCGTCGCAATTGGGCGCGCCGCAGACGATAGTGCGGACGCCGCCGTGAGCTGGGCCGACGTCAACGGTGCACACGGACAGCTTGTCTGCGTTCGGGTGTTTGTCGCGGGTAACGATGCGGCCGGAGACGACGAGATCCAGGCGGGGCGCGCCGGTGCGGAGGACTTGTTCGACCTCGAAGCCGAGGAAGGTGATGGCGCGGGAAATCTCGTCGTCGGTGATCGCGGACAGATCGACGTAATCTTGGAGCCAGGAGCGGGAGAGTTTCATGGTCTAAAGTAGCGAGTAGTGGGTAGCGGGTAGTGAGTAGGTTGGAAGCGGAGGAGACGGCGGAACGGTGGTTCGATATGCTCGCTACTCGCTACCGGCTACCCGCTACTTCAAGGCAGTTTCCTCACGCGAATTGGCGCAGGAAGCGGACGTCGTTCTGGTAGAAATAGCGGATGTCATCAATGCCGTAGAGGAGCATGGCGAGGCGTTCGAGGCCCATGCCGAAGGCGTAGCCGCTCCAGACTTCGGGGTCGTAGCCGACGTCTTGGAACACCACGGGATCGACCATGCCGCAGCCGCCGATTTCGATCCAGGGTTTGTTGACCTTGGGCAGGTGGGTGGCGGACAAGTCCACCTCGAAGCTCGGCTCGGTGTAGCCAAAGTAGTGGGGGCGGAAGCGGGTTTTGGTATCCTTGCCGAGTAGAGAGGCGAAGATGTAATCGAGCAGGGCCTTCAGGTCACGCACGGTGACGTTTTTATCCACGTAAAGGCACTCGAGTTGGTGGAAATTGGCCGAGTGGGTTGCATCGGTGGTGTCGCGGCGGTAAACACGGCCGGGGGACACGATGCGGATGGGAGGGTTGCCCTTCAGCATCGTGCGGATTTGAACGGAGCTGGTGTGGGTGCGGAGCAGGTAGCGCTCATCGGCTTTTTTCTTGGACACGTTGCCGAAGCGCGCGGAGGTCGGTAGGTAAAACGTATCTTGGGCGTCGCGGGCGGGGTGGTCGGCGGGGGTGTTGAGCGCGTCGAAGCAATAATACTCGGTTTCGACCTCGGGGCCTTCGACGACAGTGAAGCCGACCTTGCTCAGAATGCGGGTCATTTCTTCGCGGACGAGGGTGAGGGGGTGCAACGGCGAACTCACCGCACTCATGAAGCAAATGGGCGCAGTGCCTCGTTCACCAGTTTGCCGACGATCGGTTTCTGTTCCTTAGGCACTGCGCCCATTTGCTTCATGAGTGCGGTGAGTTCGCCGTTGGGGCCGACGTAACGGGCCTTGGCGGCCTCGAAATCGGGGCGTGAGGCGAGCGTCGGCAGTTCGGCGGAGGCTTTGGCGAGAAGGGCGGCGAGTTGGTCTTGCATGGACGGGCGGGGAGCTGGAGTGGGCGGGGAGCCGACGGGCGGAGCAAGCGGGCAAAAAAAGAGGACGGCGCCTTGGGAAAGGGCCGTCCTCCGGGGATCGAGGGGGGCGAGCCGGATGGGCTCGCCGAGCGGGAGACGCTTAGGCGGCCTTGGCGGCGGCGGCTTTAGCCTTCAGGGCGTCCTGGGCTTTACCCACCAAGGAAGTGAAGGCGACCTCATCGCGGATAGCGATGTCCGACAGGACCTTACGGTCGAGCTGGATATTGGCGGCTTTCAGGCCTTCGATGAGGCGACTGTAGCTCATACCGTTGGCGCGGGCGGCGGCGTTGAGGCGGACGACCCAGAGAGCGCGGAAATTGCTCTTCTTCTTACGGCGGTCACGGAAGGCATAGAGCCAGGCGTGGTGGACGGCTTCTTTCGCGTAGCGGAAGAGCTTGGACTTGTTGCCAAAGTAACCTTTGGCGTAACCGAGGACCTTCTTCCGGCGACGGCGGGAAGCGGCGGCATTTGTGGCACGAGGCATGTTGGATTTTTTCTAGTTTGGGCCTGCAGGTCGTCTCGTTAGGATCACCTGCGGGGCGGTTTGGGTTGGTGTGCGGCGCTGTAGGGTTACAGACCGAACGGGAGACAGCGCTTCAGAGGCGCGGCGTGGCCTTCGGCCACCAGTTTGTCCCGGGAGGCACGTCGTTTGGACTTCGTGCTCTTGGAGGCAAGCAGGTGACGGAAGCCGGGAGTGCGGCGCACGAGCTTACCTTTGGCGGTCAGCTTGAAGCGCTTGGCGACGGACTTCTTGGTCTTTTGCATGGGAAGGGCGGAAGAAAGCAGAGAACGCAGTCAGGTGTGGCAAGGGCAAATTCGGTTAACTTTGGGTTTTGACAGAAAACGACGTTGACAGGGGGGGCTTCGGCCGGACTGTTCTCCCTTCCGTTTTTTGGTTTCCTAGCTCAATGGTAGAGCAGTTGACTCTTAATCAATTGGTTCCGGGTTCGAGTCCCGGGGGAACCACCATTTTCCGCCGGTTCAGCTTATCTGGCGGTGTTCTTTTCAGTTCTTGGCAGCATCAATGGCACTAGTCGCCGGTGTAGCTCAACGGTAGAGCACCTGTTTTGTAAACAGGCGGTTGCGGGTTCAAATCCAGTCGCCGGCTCCAGCCGCCGTAATTCTTGCTCCAAGGTTTCCCAGTTTTTACTGCTCGATGGTGTAATGGTAGCACAAGCGACTCTGACTCGCTTTGTCTAGGTTCGAGTCCTAGTCGGGCAGCCACTTTCGATCCTCGGACCGGATGGTCTTGGGATTTTTTGCGTCCGATGGTTCACAAATCGAACCAGTAGGGCCG
>RGVP01000048.1 GCA_010027235.1 bacterium | reverse complement strand
GGCCGGAACTCAGCGATTGTATAATGGTTCTCCTCATTGTGGAAAACGATGCGTTCCAACACGCTTACCGGCGTGCTGGAACGCATCGTTTTCCACAATGAGGAGAACCATTATACAATCGCTGAGTTCCGGCCAGACGAGGGTGACGAGCGCGTAACCATCGTCGGCGCCCTGCCCGGCGTGCAGTGCGGCGAAACGCTCCACCTTCAGGGCGCATGGACCAGCCACGCCCAGCACGGTGCTCAATTCAAAATTGAGCACTTTTCCAGCGAGCTGCCCTCCAGCGTCTACGGCATCCGCAAATACCTAGGCTCTGGCCTCGTCCCGGGCGTGGGTAAGGTCTACGCCAACAAAATCGTCGACGCTTTCGGGGCCTCGACCTTCCGCGTGCTGTCCGAGGAATCCGGACGCCTGCGCGACGTGCCCGGCATCGGCAAAGTCCGCGCCACCGCGATAAAAAAAGCCTGGGATGCCCAACGCGCCTTTCGCGAACTGCACATTTTCCTGCAGACTTATGGCGTCACGCCTGGACAGTGCGTAAAGCTGATCGAGAAATACGGTGCCGAATCACGCGCCATCCTGCAAAATCAACCCTATCGTGTGGCCCGCGAGCTAGATGGCATCGGCTTCAAAACCGCTGACCGCATAGCAATTAACCTTGGCTTCGCCAACGACGCCCCGCCCCGTCTCGATGCCGGTCTTCTCTACGCTTTAGAAACGCTTCAAGAAGAGGGACACACCGCCCTGCGCGAAGCCGACCTGCGCGACTACGCCGCCACCTTGCTGGAAACCTCTGGCGAGCGTATCACCGCGCGCATCGCCGCCCTGGTAGCGGACAAGACCCTCGCACTCCACCCGCCCGCCGGCGTGGCTGAGCCACTGCCCGGTTCCAGTTTGATCCAACTGCCCGTGCTCGAGCGCGCCGAACAGAAGATCGCTGCCGCCGTGCGCCGCCTGCGCGTCGTGCCCAGTGGCCTGCCGCCGATCAAACACGACGCCGCCTTGGTTTGGGCCGAGGAGAAAGCGGGCTTCACCTTTGCCCAAGCCCAGCGCGACGCCGTGCGCGCCTCGCTACTCGCCAAGGTTTCTATTCTCACGGGCGGGCCCGGCACCGGCAAAACCTCCTGCCTGCGCGCCCTAGTCGAGATCCTCAAGGCCAAGAAAGTCCGCCTCGCTCTCGCCGCCCCCACGGGTCGCGCCGCCCAGCGTCTGACCGAGACAACCGGCGCCTTTGCCCAGACCTTGCATCGATTGCTAAAATTCAATCCCCAACGCGGTGGCTTCGACGCTAACGAGGACACCCCTCTTGCCACCGATTTTCTAGTCGTGGACGAGGCCTCCATGCTCGACACCCGCCTTGCCGCCGCTGTGTTTGCCGCCATGCCCTCGCGCGCCCACCTGCTGCTGGTGGGCGATACCGATCAGCTGCCGAGCGTTGGCGCAGGCAACGTCCTAAAAGATTTGATCGCGACAGAGACCGTGCCAGTCACCCGGCTAACCATCGTGCACCGCCAGCAGGGGCAGAGCGAAATTATAACCACCGCGCACGCCATAAACGCCGGCGAGCCTACCCTACCCATCGCGGTGGATACCCTCGAAAAACTGCAGCCATGGGCCGACCTAACCTTCGTGGTGGCACGTGACGCCGATGATTGTCTCCAGAAAGTCGTTACACTCTGCTCCGAATTCATACCCAACCACTTCCCGTGGATGAAGCCCGGTCGCGACGTCCAGGTGCTTGCACCGATGCACAAGGGCACGGCCGGCGTGGGTAACCTCAACCTACGTCTCCAAGCTGCACTCAACCCCCATGGCACAGGCCTGCGCGCGCCCGGCGGCGAGTTTCGAGTGGGCGATAAGCTCATCCAACTGCGTAACAACTACGACAAAGGGCTCTATAACGGCGACATCGGCGTGGTCGTGGCCGTCGACCCCGACGCCGGCACACTCGATGCCGAGTTTGACGGAGCTCGCCACGCCTTCATCCGAGGTGAGCTTGGCGACCTTGCCCTGGCCTATGCCATAAGCATTCACAAGAGCCAGGGCAGTGAATACGCCGCCGTGGTCATCCCGCTACTTAAGGCGCACTTTATGATGCTCCAGCGCAACCTGATCTACACCGCAATCACGCGCGGAAAAAAGAAGGTTTTCCTCGTCGGCGAACCCGCCGCCTACGTCATGGCCATCCGCAACAACGAGGCCAAAACTCGCTCCACTCATCTCAAGGAGAAAATCCTCGCGGCCGTAGCGGCGGACTAAGCTCGGTGCTCATCTCGTTTCCCTCAGTTGACAAGCCCCTGTCGGCAGGCACCGCATTACGCGTGTCGTCCGCCGTGCAGACCCTGCCAGAACCCAAGACTCTAGTCGCTCTATCCGGCGGGGTGGACAGCTCCGTAGCAGCCTTAATACTTCGCGATGCCGGTGTGCCCATCGAGGCCGCCTACATGAAAAACTGGATCAACGAGGACAACATCCTGGGCGATTGCCCTTGGGAGCAGGACATCGCCGACGCCCGCCGAGTCGCCGACCAACTCGGCATTCCCTTCCGCGTGGTGAACCTGATGGAGGAATACCGCGAAAAGGTCGTCGCTTACCTGCTCGACGGCTACGTGCGTGGCCTCACGCCCAACCCCGACGTCATGTGCAACCGAGAGATCAAGTTCGGCGTGCTCCGCGCCTGGGCCCGAGACCACGGGTTCGCCGCCGTCGCCACCGGCCATTACGCTCGCCGCGCCGAGTTGCCTGAGCACCCAGGCGACTTCGCCCTGCTTGAGGGCGCCGATCAGAACAAGGACCAGACTTATTTCCTCGCGATGCTTGACCAAGACCAGCTTCGTAACGCGCGTTTCCCTGTGGGCGATATCCTGAAGCCCGATCTGCGAGCCCTTGCCCGCAGAGCCGGCTTAGCGACCGCTGACAAGAAAGACAGCCAGGGCATCTGTTTTATCGGCCAAGTAAAGATGGTTGATTTCCTCCGCGCCTACGTGCCCGACGCCCCAGGTCCAGTCGTGCGCGCCACCGACGGTCGCGTGCTAGGCGAACACCGAGGCCTGCATTTCTTCACCCTTGGCCAGCGCAAGGGCATCGGCGTGCCATCCAATACCGACGGCCGCGCCTACGTGGTAGTGGGCAAACGCTCCGCCGACCGCGCTTTACTGGTGGCCTTTGATGGCGAGTCCGCGCCGGGCCTATTTACCCGTGAGGTCGCGGTGCAAGGACTGCGTTGGAACACCCCGACCCCGCCCGATCTCGCTGCCGGTCCGCTCGCACTGGAAGGTCGGGTTCGCTACCGCGACCCACGCGTGCGGCTGACCTTTAAGCAGACCGGTCCAGAAACCGCCATGGTAGTCTTCGACCAGCCGCAACGCGGTCTAGCAGCCGGCCAGATCCTTGCCCTTCACGACGGCCCCCGGTTGCTCGGAGGCTGTGTCTACGCCCAAGCAAACGCAGACGATCGCTGCTAGCTTCCCGCCGGCTTTGAGGTTTGCCCTGCCGCATCTCCGGCAGGCGGCGTTTAGCCTCGCCACCACCTTTGGAGACGACGCTACGCCAGCTCTGAGGAGTTCGTCAAACGCCCGACAGTATAGCCCGTTGAATGCTTAAAATGAAGCCCATACGGGGCTTATCCACCCTACGTTAGAATTTCCAATAAGCGGACGATGAAGCGGTTTACCCGTTCCTGATTGTCATGCACCATTTGCTTGAAAGAAACGTAGTCAATCGCCGCACCTTCGATGCCATTGGCGTAGTTGTCCACCATTCCCAACGAGTTGTATCGCAAGCCAAGCTCGGTGCATAAATCCGCCTCGGGTGCGAGAGTCATGCCTACCACGTCGCCCCAATTTTTCATCACGCGGATCTCGGCCTTAGTCTCGAAACGAGGGCCACGAGCATGCACATAAGTCTGACCGGTTGCGATGGTAAACTCTGCGGACAGCGAGGCTAGGATGACCGGCACGAGATTGTTAGCTATGCCCGGAGCGCCGGCTTGGAGCACTTCGTCGTGGTAGGTCGCTGGAGGCTGCTGTATGGCCACATAATCCGAGCAGGACACAAAAGTGCCTGGAACGAGTGACGAACGAAGCGAGCCGACCGAGTTGAATGACACCACATCCTTAAAACCCAACTGATTGAGCGCGGCAAAATTGGCGCGCGCATTAATCGAGTGAGGGGGCAGCGGTGCGGGCGCATTTCCGTGGCGGTTCAGAACCACTTGATCGCCACGAGAACGTAGCGTGACCGGTCCGTATTTCGTCTCGACCGTGAGCGGACTCCAACCCGAAAATACTGACGAATGACTGATGCTGGTTCCACTCACGAGGGCGAACTTCATAGTGCTGGGTTAACCGACTTCAGCCGTCGCGCAAAACCAAAGAGGTCGTTACGCGAATTCGGCACCATTGGGTTAGTCATTCTGACCCTGGGGGTGACGGGTTGCAGCACACCCGGACCCATCCATGCCTATCTCTACTTTCCGGCACAAGAAGCGGTTCTACACGACATCAACCCGCTCAATAGGGGGCCAGAAGCCAATATCCCTGCCTTTCTTAAAAAAGGCGAACACGTAAGCGCCCTCGCCTACGAACCCTACACCGACCACCTCTACATCCGGATTTCTCCGGGAAACCATGTCCGCGTAGTCGACCGCCCGGCCCGCAAGATAAAACGCGAAGTCACCGTGCCTCGAATGCCAGCCGGCGGGCACGATTTCGCGATACGCTCACGAGACCGGCACTTCTTCTTTTCCGTCCCAAACTCGCCCGCCCTTCTTGAGGCCGATCTTGAGGGTAACTTTAAAAACAACATTCCGCTCGAGGGCCTCGAACGACCGGTCTGGGGCGTGGCGCTCGATAAAACAACCGGTGAAATCCTCCTGCTGGCGGATGAATACACTAATTTAGTGCGACGCCATGGGCTAGACGGAAAGTTTCACTCCGAGCTGAAGCTGGAAAAAACGGTGAGGGGACTTTCGCTAGACTATGATTCGGAGGCACGCCTTTACTATGCCTGCCTCGCGGACGGCTCAGCCATCGGTATTTTTGATGATCAAGGCCACCTCTTGCGCACCCTCGCTTGCAACGCCGCATCCCGCGAGACATTCATCGCAGTAGGGCCGCGTTCGTTGCTTCGGCTGTTTTAAAGAATTTCCGCCAGTGCGAGGTCGCGAAAGCAGGCGGCTTGCACGTTGCCAAGGTCGTGCCAACGTGTCGGTTTTTACGCTTTTAATATGTCTACACCCGTCGAAAACGTCGTCATCGTCGGCACCGGTTGCGCAGGCCTCACCGCCGCGATTTATACCGCACGCGCCAACCTGAATCCGCTTGTGCTCGAAGGCCCCCTGCCTGGCGGTCAGCTGACAACCACCAGCGAGGTCGAGAATTTCCCCGGCTTCGCCCACGGCGTGGATGGATTTCAACTCACCCAAAACATGCGGGAACAAGCCACGCGCTTCGGCACGCGCTTTGAACAGGCTCTGGTCACTTCCGTGGATTTTTCGGTTTTCCCCCGACGTCTGACCATTGGCAACCGGGACATCCTCGCCAAGGCCGTGATTATCGCAACCGGCGCTTCTCCGCGCATGACCGGAATACCCGGCGAGAAAGAGCTCTACGGCGGCAAGGGCGTGACAACCTGCGCAACCTGCGACGGCGCCTTTTACCGTAAAATGGAAGTGGCCGTGCTCGGCGGTGGCGATAGCGCGGCGGAGGAGGCCCTTTTCCTCACCCGCTTTGCCAGCAAAGTCTATCTCGTGCATCGTCGCGACTCCCTGCGCGCCTCGAAGATCATGGCCGACCGCGCCATGGCCCACGAAAAAATTCAAATGGTATGGGATTCCGTGCCCGTGGAAGTGCAAGGCGTATCCGAGGGCGCTGTCTCCGGCCTGAAAGTCAAAAACGTAAAGACCGGCGATGAATCCATCCTCCCAGTGAAGGGTGTATTTATTGCTATCGGCCACATCCCGAACACCGGTCCCTTTGTCCCTGCGCTCGAGGTTGATGAGGGTGGCTATTTTAAACCCGCCTCCGGATCACAAGTGCAGACAAACGTGCACGGGGTATATGTAGCTGGAGACTGTTCCGACCACGTCTACCGCCAGGCCATCACCGCAGCTGGGATGGGCTGCCAAGCTGCCATCGAGGCCGAACGCTGGTTGGCAGAAAACGAGGGGTAAATCCTGCCTTGGTGCCTGATCCCTCATTTGATTTTTAGGCGACAGCCCTTTCTGCCATCTAAACTAACGTATCCGTGGTTAAGTCGCCCGTCCCTTATTGCAAATAGGAAGGCCATAGCTCGACCCCATCACGCTATCACCCGCCTGTAACGACCAGACGGTGGCATGAATGCTCAGCGAATGCTTGGATTACTTGGCCAAGCCTTAGTCGATCGATTAAGTCCTGCGCCGCGGAAGAACGAACCGGGCGCAGACCGCCGCATGACACGACGGAAGTGCCTAGCCAGCTTCCTAGAGCCGTGCTAAAATCGCATCCGTCATCGCGCGGGTGCCGACCGCGGTGCGCCCGAAGGCGATATCGCCAGTGCGCACGCCGTCCGTCGCCACCGCCGAACGAACAGCCGCCTCGATGCGATCGGCGACAGCGTCGAGACCAAAACTATAGCGCAACATCATCGCCGCCGACAGAATCTGGGCGCAGGGATTAGCCACGCCCTTGCCGGCAATGTCGGGGGCAGTGCCGCCAGCGGGCTCGAACAGACCAAAAGGCAAACCCAGTGAGTTTTTACCGGTGCCCAGAGAGGCGCTGGAGAGCATACCGAGCGAGCCGCAGATAACGGCCATTTCGTCAGAGAGGATATCGCCGAACATGTTTTCAGTGAAGAGCACGTCGAACTGATTGGGATCGCGCGCGAGCTGCATGGCAGCGTTGTCGACATACATGTGGCTAAGCGCGATATCCGGGTGGTGCTTGGTGAAGTAAGCGGTGACTACGCGGCGCCATAGCACCGAGGTCTCCAACACATTGGCCTTGTCCACTGAGCAGACTTTTTTGCCGCGAGCTCTAGCGGTGACGGCCGCGACCTCGGCAATACGTTCGATTTCAGAGGTCTTATAGACCATCGTATCAATCGCCTGCTCCTCGCCGTTTTCCAGTGTGGTGGTCGTCTTGGGTTGGCCGAAGTAGATGCCACCGGTCAACTCGCGGATGCAGACGATATCGATGCCATCAGGAATGCGCGCCGACTTTAGCGGCGAGGCATCGGTGAGATCCGCATACAAGAGGCCAGGGCGAATGTTGGCGAAAAGATTAAAGGCCTTACGCAAGGGCAGCAAAGCCGCACGTTCCGGCTGCTCTTTGGGCGGGAGTTTCTCCCACTTGGGGCCGCCAACTGAGCCGAAGAGGATAGCGTCGGCCTCGCGGCACAGGGCTAGGGTTGAGTCAGGGAGCGCTTTGCCGTGATTATCAATGCCGGCGCCGCCTACATCCGCATGACTGTAAGAGAGCGCCAGCCCCTCCTGCTTTGCAATGTGCTCAAGCACACGGAGCGCTTCAGACATGACCTCGGGGCCGATGTAATCGCCAGGCAGGACGGCAAACTTAAGGGTGGGCATGATAAGGAGGGAAAACAAACAACTTGGCGCGCAGCGGGAGGTGGTGGCAAGCCGGCTTTGCCATCACTCAGACAGCGCGGCGTTTCAACACCGCAACGCCTGCTCCGTCATGTCCGGTTACCCAAGGCAAGGCCACACTCGCCGTCACCAGTTCAAAGGTTTTCCCCTCCGGAGTGCGGAGGAAAGCAGCGGTGACGCCGGCATTCTCCTCTGCATCAATCGAGCAGGTGCTGTAGACTAAACGTCCGCTGGGCTTAACCCAGCGCGCCGCACCGCAAAGTAGTTCGACTTGTTGTTTCGCGTGCTTGCCAAAATCCGCCGGCTGCAGCCGCCACTTCACATCTACCCGGTGACGCATCACCCCGCTGTTAGTGCAAGGCGCGTCAACTAACACCGCATCAAAAGTCCCCGGCCCCATACCCATAAGGCTGGTCGAACGCCGCAAATCACCCTCAACCCGCTTGGCCGAGACGCCCGCTGGAACACGTTTTAAGTTCTCCGCCAACCGCTCGTGGCGCGCGCCCGGCACGTCCAAAGCCACCAGCAAACCCTCCCCCATGCGGTCGGCCAGCGCGAGGCTCTTGCCACCCGGTGCCGCACAAGCGTCGATAATCCTTTCGCCGGACACAGGCGCCAAGGCATCAATCGCGATGCGCGTCCCAGGATCAGCGAGATAGACTCGACCATCCGCCAGGGCACGCGCCACCTCGGACCAATGGCCACTCCTAACCAAGTAATAGCCGGTCCATGGCGTGCCCTCGAGCCACTCCAACTCAGCCGGACCGGGAGCACCTGGAAGACGCCAGCGCGCGTGCACCGGCGCCGGTTTCAGATTCCACTCCAAGAGCATACGGGTGGCCTCGGCTCCCAATTCCGCTAGCCAGCGCTCCACCAACCAAGCCGGCGTAGAAAAATAATCCGCCAGCGCCGCCGCCGTCGCAATTTTACCCGGCGCCGATTGAGCCGCTAGCGCCTCCGCGAGCTTACGCACCACCGCGTTTACCAGCTTCGCCTCTGATTCGCTCGCCAGCGCCTTGGTCTGGGTAACGGCATGATGACCTACTTTAGCCGCATGTCCCTCGCCGCCGCCCTCAATCAACTCATAGCCAGCCAATAGAAGAATCGCCATCACGCGCGAACGCGGACGCAACCGCACCATAGTAGAGACCAAAGTCTCTATGCGACCATAGTGCCGGATGGAACCGTAAAAGAGATTCTGGCACCGCGCACGGGCGCCACCCGTGAGCTGGGCCGTATCCAGCAAAGCGTCTGAGCGCACCTCCTCGTCAAGCCACCGAACCAATAACCGAGCCGCCACGGGCCAAGCATCGGGAACATGAGGGGCGGTCGGCACGGAGTCGGTTTCTAGATTCATAAATAAAAGGTTCTGCGCAAAGGCGGGGCGCGACCCCACCAACCCCCTTAAGCAAGGCAATCCCCAAAACCAAAGCCACCTTACGCTGTGCCGCCCGCCGCTGGTTTAGCGCACCACTAGCACGCCCTGCATCCCCAGTTGAAAATGCGCCGGAAAACTACAAAGATAAATATAGTTACCAGGTGCCTGAGGCACGGTAAAAATCACCGCATCGCTCCGGCCCCCGCCCAATAGCTTGGTATGCGCTATGATGTCTCCGGCCTTGGCGGCCGGCACGTAATCGGTCGCCTTTGCCCCAAGCGCCGCGTTTAAAAAAGCGGCTGAGTCAGCGCCCAATCGAAGCAAAATCCAATTATGCCCCATTACCTCCTTCGGCGCCGCCCCCAAATTAACTAACTTTAAGCGGATAACTTCGCCCGCTGACGCCACCACGCGGGTTCTGCTGAATTTCATAGCATCACCGACCTCAATTACGACTTCGCGCGGTGCCTCCACCGTGCCCCTGACCTCAACCGCAGAGTCTGGCCCCGACGCCGAGCTCACTTCCTTATTTGACGCCGGAGTATGATTGGTCCGGCCACAACCCGAAACCCCAATGGTCAACGCCACACCCAAACAAACACGTCTGAAATTTAAATTCATAAATCAGCCGTGCCGACATCTAAGCCAATGCGCAAGGCAGCCAATGCGGCTTTAGCTGCGCTACCAAACCAAAGACGGCTGCTAATAACTCCGCCTAAAGCGACAAATACCAAAGGATGAGTGGAAAATGCTCAGCTTGATTATAGCTTGATAAGATTGCCCGAGTTGGAACCCTCCGCCCTCGGTGCACATGCACCCCACTACTTTTCGAACTACGACCATGCGATTCAGCCCAGCCCTCTTCCTGCGCCGCGCCGCCTCCAACTGCGCCCTGTTAGCATTGCCTATCCTGCTCGGCGGTTGGCTCTCCGGCCACCAATCCACCTTCGATGTGAAGGGGCCAGTCGCGCGCACCCAGCTCGACGTATTTTACGTCACCGTCTGGGTTACCATGATTATCTTTGTGCTCGTAGCCTCCGTCTTGGCCTACGCCACGATCAAATTCCGCGCACGCGGCCCCATCGACAAAAATACCCCCGTCCCCGATCAAGGCCACGGCAACCCTTTCGTCGAGCTTGGTTTGATTGGCGCCTCGATCGCCGCCCTCGTCTTCATCGCCGTCCCTACCCTCAAGGCTATTTGGTATACCTACGACGTGCCCAATGAACAACGGGCCAACGCCTATGAGGTTAACGCCCGCGGACTGCAGTGGTGGTTCCAATTTGAATATCCCTCCGAGCAGATCGCTGGCGCCGGCCAGCTTGTAACCGGTAATGAACTCGTCATCCCCGCGGGCCGCCCCGTGCGTATCAACCTCCGCACTTCAGATGTCATCCATGCCTTCTGGGTGCCCAAACTGGGCGGTAAGGTCGACATGATGCCCAACCGCGGCAATCACCTCTGGCTCCAAGCCGACGAGCCCGGCTATTTCTGGGGCCAGTGCGCCGAATACTGCGGCGAGTCCCACTCCGTCATGCGCTTCCGCGTAATCGCACTAGGAGCCGAGGATTTCGCAGCATGGATAGAAAACCAAAAGAAACCCGCCCGCACCGTCACGCCCGCCGCCGACGGGCCGAAAGCCGCCTTTGCCAGCTACGATATGACCCCCAAGCAACGTAACTCGCCCGGTTACACCGCCGAATTTGACGCCAACCCGTTCGCCGCTTGGACCTCTCTTCAGTTCCCTAACAAAGATGAGGATTCTATCCTCGTGGCCCAAGGGCGGGCCCTGTTTAAGGAGAAAAACTGCATCACCTGTCACAACATCCGCGGGCATGAAGGCATCGGCGTAAACGCCCCGGACCTGACCCATTTCGGGGCACGCAGCACCCTCGCCGCCGGCGTCTTGGAAAACTCCAAGCCCAACCTTCACCGTTGGATCATCAACCCGAATAATGTGAAGCCGGGTAACAAGATGTATGTGGGCGTAAACGGCATGGCCGGCTACATGGACGTAGACCCCACCACCAAATCCATGACCGGCAAGGTTCATATCGCGGTCAACGACACGGAAGCTCGCGCTATCGTTGAATACCTCCACAGCCTGAAATAATTTTCGCCCCCTCCCCCGCTTACGGCCCTCGCACCACGCTCCCAGCACCAAGCTCCCCTTCGCCATGGCAACCGCCACCCTCAAGTCCGCCAACTACACCGCCCCTCACGCTACCAAGCCAGCTTCCCGCCCTTGGTTCTTCACCCGCCCAGCCGCTAAAACCGGCTTGGTATCTTGGCTGACCACCGTCGACCACAAGAAGATCGGTCTGCTCTACGGCGTCACTGCCCTCTTCTTCTTCTTAGTCGGTGGCGTCGAGGCCTTGATGATCCGCGTCCAACTGGCGGTGCCGAATAATACGTTCATCAGTCATCAGGTGTATAACGAGCTATTCACCATGCACGCGACGACGATGATCTTCCTCGCCGTGATGCCGCTCTCCGCTGCGTTCTTTAACTACATGATGCCACTGCAAATCGGAGCGCGCGATGTGGCCTTCCCCCGCCTCAACGGCTTTGCCTTCTGGGTCTTCTTGGTCGGCGCAATCGTATTAAACGTCGGTTGGTTCACCCGCGCCGGCGCACCCGATGTCGGTTGGTTTGGCTACGCTCCCCTCACCTCTGTTGCCTATTCCAGTCAATTCGCCGGCGATTCCTCAACCGACCTCTGGGTCATGGGCCTGCAAATCCTCGGCGTCTCATCGGTCATCGGCTCGCTGAACTTCATCGTCACCATCATAAACATGCGCGCGCCGGGCCTTACCATGATGCGCCTACCGGTGTTCACTTGGATGACGCTGTTCACCGCTTTCCTTATCATTCTGTCCTTCCCCGCTATCACGATCGCCCTGGTTGAGCTCATGATGGACCGCTCGTTTGGCACGAGTTTCTTCGAGGTCGCCCGCGGGGGCATGCCCATTCTCTGGCAGCACCTTTTCTGGATCTTCGGCCACCCCGAGGTCTACATTCTGATCCTGCCTGCCATGGGTATCATCTCTGAGATTCTGCCCACCTTTTCCCGCAAACCGCTATTCGGTTACCCGATCGTGGTCTTCTCTGGCGCTGTGATCGGTTTCCTCGGATTTGGCGTCTGGTCTCACCATATGTTCACCACCGGCCTAGGCACCATGGCTACCGCCGCGTTCTCCCTCGCCACGATGGCCATCGCCGTCCCGACCGGCGTAAAGATTTTCAACTGGGTTGGCACTCTCTGGGGCGGCCAAATCTCCACCCGGACCCCGATGATGTTCGCCCTGGGTTTCATCTGGATGTTCATGATGGGAGGCTTCTCCGGCGTCATGCATTCCGCCGCTCCCGCAGACGCCCAGCAGCAGGACAGCTACTTCGTCGTAGCCCACTTCCACTACGTGCTCATCGGTGGCTCCATCTTCGCTCTACTCGGAGGAATCCACTTTTGGTTTCCCCTCGTTTTCGGGCGCATCGTTTCGGAGTTCTGGGGTAAACTGTCCTTCTGGATCATCTTTGTCGGATTCAACGTGACGTTCTTCCCGATGCACTTCCTCGGACTAAACGGCATGCCCCGCCGCACCGCTGTTTATGACGGAAACATGGGCTGGAACAGCGGCAACCTTACCGCAACCATCGGTGCCTTCATCCTCGCGATCGGCATAGGCACTTATTTTACCGTCATCGTCTACACATACCTAAAGGGCAAAAAAGCGACCGGAGACATTTGGGACGCCCGCACCCTGGAGTGGTCGGTGCCCACCACCCCGCCACCAGAGCATAATTTCCACATTACGCCCACCGTCCACGCTCGAGATGCCTACTGGTATGAAAAGACGCATGCCAAGGAAATCGCAGCCGAGAAGGCAAAGCACGCACAGGACGAGGAATCTCACGGAGGCATCCACATGCCCAGCCAGTCTTGGTTCCCCATCCTAACCGCTACCGGACTGTTAATCGGCGGCCTGTTCTTCACCCATCACCACTTCCTCGGCGCGATCGCCGGCGGTTGTGCGATGCTGCTAGGCATCATCGGTTGGGCCTTCGAAGGCCCCGGCGGTTACCACCTGCACATTGCCAAAGATGGCACCGTCACTGGCGGCGAAGGCCAGGACGAAGCCCACCACTAAATCATTCCAGCCTTGCTGGCGTCCCTACAACTTAATCTTCCGACTTCTTTATCTGCATGAGCGCACACGCCGGCACCATTGATCACCACCACGATCACACCACCACCACGGGCATACCGAACAAGAAGCTCTTTATGTGGGCTTTCCTTGCTTCGGACTGCATGTTCTTCGGCGCGCTGATCTCGACCCACGTCATATACCGCCTCCACCCCACCCCCGAGGGCGCTGATCCCACTAAGCTCTTTTCGATTGAGCTGACCTCCTTCTCCACCTTCATCCTCTTGATGTCTTCTCTGCTCATGGCCCTCGCCGTGGGCGCGAGTCAAAAGGGTAAGGTCGAAGCCACTCGCAAGATGTTGTTGGGCACGATTTTTTTCGGCCTGATCTTCCTTGGCTGCCAAGTCTACGAGTTCACCCATTTTGTGCATAAAGGTCTGACCCTGAAGAGCGATATGTTTGGCTCCACCTTTTATACCCTTACCGGCACGCACGGTGTCCACGTGGCCATTGGCGTCCTTTGGCTCGTGTTGATGTATATCCGCACTTTTAAGCCCACCGACGCCGGCAAGGCTTGGGTCACCCGTGCTGTTGTTCAATTCATGGCATTCGCCGTGGCCGTGGTTTCCATCATGTTCGTCATGCTGGCTGTTACTCACGCCGGGGCCGAACACGGCTACACGCTTTCCTCTGTGGTCCACGCCCTCCAACACGACGCCATAACTTCAGGTGCCGCGCTTGCTTTTGCCGTTTCTACGGTCCTGCTTTTCACTCTAGGGCGCTCCACTTGGGCAGTCGATTTCGGCGAGGCCAACGCAATCGATGTCGAAGGCATGGGCCTCTACTGGCACTTCGTCGATATCGTTTGGATCGTGATTTTCACCGTCGTCTACCTGCTCGAATACCTCTGAGCCTCCGGCACCTCTCTTAATCTTTTACGCCTCATGTCCTCCACCGTTTCCGAAACCACTCAGGAGCACGCCCACGCCGACGACGGCAAGTTCCACCTTTTTGTGCAGATCGCTATGATCCTCGCCGTCATCACTGGCGTGGAAATTGTGCTCATCTACCTGCCCATCGTAAAGTGGTTGGTCGTGTCTATGCTGGTCTTGCTTTCACTGGTGAAGTTCCTGCTCGTTATCTTCTGGTTCATGCACCTGAAGTTTGATAAACTCTTCTGCACAATCCTTTTCTTCATCGGGTTGGTTCTTGCCGGTGGCACCGTCGCCGCCCTGCTGGCGATTTTTTCGCCCCATGACAGCGTGCCGTTGTCCGCCCAGGCGATCTATGCCGAGCGCGCCGCGGCCGCCAAGTGAGCACGCTTAAAATCTTCAACTTTTCCAGGCACCCGCCACAGGGTGCCTTTTTTGTAGGCCCCGCTAGGAAAAAAATAATCATGCACCTCGACCTGCATCCGAATCATTTCTGATCAGTATAACTATCTAAGCTCATGATCGATTGGACCCACTGGCACAATGAACCTTACCTCATCGGCGGCCTCATCTTTCTCGGCTGGCTCCATGCTCTCGCCACCGGGCCCTTTCGTGGCCGCCTCGCCCCGTCCGGAACCGCCTACCCCCTGAGGGAATCACTGTGCTTCTACCTGGCTTTGGTCATTTTTTATCTGGCTGTGGGGTCACCGCTGGATCAAGCGGGAGAACGTTTTCTCCTCAGTGCGCACATGATCCAGCACCAACTGATCATCTACCCCGCCGCAATCCTCTTCCTGCTTGGCATACCCGTCTGGCTCGCGCGCCATGCCACCGCCCGCACCTCGCTCCGGTTGCCCTTTAAACTCTTCACCCACCCCGGCACCTGCGCCCTCGCTTATACCGCTGTCATAGGGATCTGGCATCTGCCGGCGCTTTATGACTGGGCCTTGCGCGTAAAGTCCGTGCACATCCTGGAACACGTTACGTTCTTCATCGTCGCCCTGCTCTACTGGTGGCCGTTCTTTAGCCCCAGTCGTGAGTTCCCGCCGATCAAGCCCGCCCTGCAAATGCTGTATCTGGTCGCGGTCACCCTGTTAATGACACCGCTCTTCGCCTACCTAGCTTTTTCGAGCGAAATACTCTATCCAACCTACGAATTCGCTCCTCGCTTGTTCGCCGACTTTACCCCTGCTCAAGACCAACTTCTAGGCGCGGCCATCATGAAACTCGGTGGTATGTTCGTTTCATTTCTTGCCCTAATCTTCGCGTTTTACCGCTGGTATCAAAGTTCCGAACGCTCCACTGCAGTCGCAAACGCATGATTGAGCTCGGCGAGATGGGTTAGCGCCAAAGCCGGCAATCCTGACGGGGCAAGGCCGTGATCGCCCACAAGGGGGAAAAAGAGCCTATCCGCGAATAAAATTAACGCGAATAGAACGCGTTGATCTTGTCCGCCACATCCCGGAAGCCGATATCTTCGCTGTAGATCAGCTTGAACTCGTTTATGGCGTCCTCCTGGCGTCCCATACCTTCGTAGCACTCGGCGAGCTGATAAATAATATCCTTCTTCAGGTCATCCATCGTAGGGATCTCGCCCTTGGCAGTCTGAAACTGCTGCACCGCAAGGTCGAACATGCGACGGGCTTTTAAGGCGCGCCCCATACCGGCGAGAGCCGGAACCCGGACCTTGGGCGATTTTTGCGCCTGCTGAAAGTTTCCGATCGCACCCTGATGGTCACCAACCTCCAAGAGCAGGTTGGCGAGGGTGAATCGCGCCGCATAATCGTTCGGATAGCGCTCCACGTAGGATTTGGCATCGTCGAGCCTAGCCTTGGCGAGCTCTCCCTTGGTAGCGACCGCCGCATCTTTGAGGGCCGCATTTTCCGGGTCGGCGGCGAGCGCGGCTTCCGCATCTTTCAACCGGGCCTCGATCACGGCGATGGTGAGATCGTTTTGCAGCTTTTCAAAAGTAGCATCACCCGCCGCCGAAGGCACTTGGCGCACCTGCTTGACGTATTCGAGCGCGGAGGCGGGATCGTTAAGTCGGCGGTAGCCATCAATGATGGAGCGGAAATGGTTAACATTTGCGGGCTCTGCCGCGAGACGGACCTTAGCCTCCTCGATCAAACGCTCGGTCATCTCGGTCGAGGTCACAACCTTGCTGGCCTGCTCAAGAGAGGTGGCCAGATTCTCATCCTTGAGCTTGGATCGAAACGAAACCTGAGACTCCCAGTTACCCTTGTCCATCGTCTGGGCGACCGAGGCCTTACGCATTAGCGCCAAGGCGTCTCCATCCTGCGGACGGAGTTTCAGAAGCTCATCGGCAACCTTGACCGCCTCTTTGTTCATTTTGGCTGCCAGATAAGCCTCCGCCAAATGCACCAAGGTGTCATGATCCTTTGGCTGCGCCTCCCGAATGCACTCCCAAGAGAAGGCAGCCGTTTCCATGAGACCAAGCGAGTTGGCCGCATCGGCCATGCTTTTGAGCGCGGTAATGTTGTTAGGATCAACGTGGAGCATTTTTTCCGCCGCCTCGATGGCCTTAACCGGGTCTTTTTTGTTCGAAAAAAGAAAGCCCGCCATCGTCATCGAACCGAAAGCCTTAGCCACCAGCATATTTTTCGACTCATTTTGCCGGATGATCGCAGCACGTTGCAGACGACGAACCGGGAGGCATCCGGGGGCCTGCTTGAGCACTTGAGAGGTAACTTCAAAAACATACTCAAAGTTGCCACGTTGCAAAGCGACTTGAGCATTCTCCACCTGCTTTTGCAGGCGAAGATCAAGGGAGGTGAGAGAAACTTCCTGCATAGGGTATTGGTTTAAAAAGCTACCTGATGACAACTCGGTCAACGCTAGACTGGACGGAAGTGCCTTAGAGGAGCTTCAGGTCGATACAGGCTGCGGCGGTGAGCCGCTCCAGAGCCCCGTCGACTGTTGCTTGTGTTCCCGCCTCGGCCAGAAGCCGCAACTTGGCCTCGGTCCCCGAAAAACGCACCATCACCCGACCGGCGTCGCCCAGCTCGCTTGTTAACAGAGCCAACTCCCGGGTGAGCGCGACGCATTCAGCCATGGGCCGCTTGGCCGCGACCTTGAGACTGCGCTGTCCTTGGGGGTATTTAATCAGTCCGGCTCGCAAAGCCGAAAGTGGACGGCCTGTCGCACGCATGACCGCTAGAATGCCCAGAACCGCGCCGAGGCCGTCACCCGTAGGGGAAAGATTAAGATCAACGATGTGCCCGCTGGACTCCCCGCCCAGCCGCGCCCCAGTCTCGCGCAAGCGCTCCAGAACGTGCCGGTCCCCCACGTCGGTGCGCTCCACTCGGCCACCCGCCGCACGGATCGCCGCATCCACCCCAAGATTGCTCTGCACCGTCACAACCAGCGTTCCCGCCGCGAGCTCGCCACGAGAAAGGGCGTCCAGCGCTAGAATCGTAAGAATTTCATCCCCGTCAAGAAGCGAGCCGGTCTCGTCACAAAGCACGCAACGGTCGCCATCCCCGTCGTGGGCCACGCCCAACCGCGCCCCGCACGCGACGACCGCACGCGCCAGCCACTCCGGGTGTTCGCTACCTACCCCCGCGTTGATGTTAAAGCCATCAGGCGCGCAGCCAATCAGCTCGACCTCCGCATAATCCAGCGGCGGATAATGGCATAAAGTTCTTCGCCGCGGGCGGTCGCAAGCTCACGGACAGTGAGGAGTCGGCTATCGAGGCTTTGCTCCCCTTACAGGCGACGCAGCTGGATACGGATGAGCTACCTTGCATCGAAGCCAATGCCGACTACGTCGCTGCGCTCGCTTCGCTTTTGCCTGCTGGGACATTGGCGGGTTGGAAAATCG
>RGVP01000047.1 GCA_010027235.1 bacterium | reverse complement strand
GGTGCTGATGTTGTTTCACTCGAAGTTTATCTTTCTTACCCTCGCCGGCCGTGGCGTTGCCTGGGTCGCCCAGAGACGTGGCGCCGATGGCGATCCTGAGTGGCGCGAAGCCATCCTCACCCATGCCGGCCACACCATTTTCGGTGCCGGTTGGGGTGTGTTCGCCCTTTGGATCGAGCCGGCCTTTGCCGCCTGGCTGGCCCCGATCCTCTTCGGTATGATGACCTCCATCCCGCTTTCGCTGGTCACTGGCCAACTCGCCCCCGGCGAGTTTGTCCGCAAACTGCGCCTGCTGGCCACGCCCGAGGAAACCGCTCCGCCCCCGGAGCTCACCCGCCTTACTCGCAACCTCGAGGCATGCCGCCGTCATACCCCGCCCTTGCCCGAGCTTGCTCCGGATTACGGTCTTATGCAGGCCGTGCTCGACCCCTACGTGAACGCCGTCCATCTTGCCCTCCTGCGCGAACGCGACCAAGCACCGGATCCCGCCGCCGAGAATCGCTTCGCCCCGCTCCGAGAACGCCTGCTCCGTGAGGGACCGACCGCCCTCACACCGCGCGACAAACTCGCCCTTTTGCTCGACGCCGATTCCATGGCCGCCCTCCACCGCGATCTCTGGTCTCAGCCCGCCGAGCGTCTGTCTGTCTGGTGGCGCACCGCTATCCGGGCTTACAACGTGCTCGCGCCCGCTCCGCAAACCGCTCTATATCGATAACTTAAGTTATAAATTAATGGGGTTTGGCATTACCAATAAACTGGAGTTTTTTCCTTTGGCGGGCCTATCCGTTAAGTTTTCTTCCGCCGTATTCGCGAAAATCCCTGGGTTTCACCTCTCCTGATATTTTTCAGACCAAATCTTATGTCTCGGCGGTAAATCGGGTTTTTATAACCGAGATTTACCCATTACTGCGCAAATCAGGATAGCATTTAAAACCGAGTCGTTGGCCCTCGTTAACTAGGACAGCCGTAATCTCTTCTAGCGGTTGCAGCCGTGGACTTTTCTTCTGCCCCCCAGTCTCGAGGGTTTTTGCTTTTCGTCGGCCCCATCCCCCGGCCTCCTCTATTTGTCATGGCCGACGAACCGATTGAATTTTTTAACCGCCACACCGGCGGTATCGAGCGCGAGCGCATTTACGGCGAGCCTTGGCTGCGTTTTATCTACGGTGGCAACCCCCTCGGGCGGCTCAGTCTGGCCGCCGTCGTGCGCCGGGCTTGGTTTTCGGCTTGGTATGGCTGGCGTATGAACCGCCCGGATAGCGTTAACCGCGTGCTCCCTTTTGTGATCGATTACGATCTCGATGCTGAGGAGTTCGCCAAACCTGCAACCGCTTACCGCACCTTCAACGAGTTTTTTTACCGGACCCTGCGCCCCGGCTCCCGCCCCATCTCAGCGGGTGAGGACGTCGCAGTGTTGCCGGCCGACGGCCGCCATCTGGTTTATCCTGATGTCGACACGGCGGACGGTTTCTACGTAAAGGGGAAAAAATTCACGCTCGCCGCCTTGCTCGGTTCGGAGGAGCTTGGCGCCCGTTTCTCCGGTGGATCGTTGCTCATTTCGCGGCTTTGTCCGGTCGACTATCACCGCTTTCATTTCCCCATCGCCGGCATCCCCGGAGAGTCCCGCCTGATCAACGGCTGGCTCTATTCCGTTAGCCCTCTTGCCTTGCGGGTAAACCCCGGATACCTGACCGAAAATAAACGCATGGTCACGCTGGTGGATTCGCCGGTTTTTGGCCAAGTCGCTGTGCTCGAGATCGGCGCCACCATGGTCGGCGCCATCTTGCAGAGCTTTATCCCGGGCCGCCCGGTGGCCAAGGGCGACGAAAAGGGTCTATTCGCGTTTGGAGGCTCCTGCGTGGTCACGGTTTTTCAACGTGGCCGAGTCCGTTTCGACGAAGACTTGATCCTTAATTCAGCCGTTCACCGCGAAGTCTATGCTAGAATGGGTGATCGCCTCGGTGTGGCCTGCGGCACCCATCCCTCAAGTTAGCAATTCCCGCATTTTTGCCTCAGCGCGCCCAAAGGCCTGCTCCAACTCCGCCAAGGCCGGCCCCAACGCAGCCAGCGGCTCATTTTTCGAGCGTGCTTCGAGCTTCGTCGCTAGATTCTTCAGCTCCTTGGCTCCCGCATTCGCCGAACTGCCCTTGATTGTATGGGCACTGCGCGTGAAGAAAGGCTGATCATTCTGCTCTAAAGCCAGTTTAAGATCCCTTATGCGCTGCGGGACGTCATTCAGGTAAATAGTGAGAATTTCGCGGAGAAACGTGTCATCTCCTTCGTCGCCCAACAAACGCAGGTTCGCGATCGCCTCGGGGTCTAGGACCAGTTCGTTTTTTGCTGGGCACATACGGGTGGTGGAGCAGCTTATTTAATCTATTAAATTCTCTAAAAATAGTAATAAAAAATGTGAATAGACACAAGTAGATCTACGCTCTTAGCACTCTAAAGTATTGAAGGTCAGTTGTGTAATCGAATCAAAATACTTATTTTAAAACGCATCAAAGAATCGGTATACGTTGATATTTGGCTTGCGCGGGTTGGCGGGTGGCTGAGGCTAAAGCTTTCCCATCATTCCCATGGCAAATACTTTTGTTTTCTCCTCCGAGTCGGTCGGCGAAGGCCACCCAGACAAGGTCGCCGACCTCATTTCCGACAGCATTCTCGATGCTTGTCTCACCTTCGACAAAAATGCCCGTGTGGCTTGCGAGACCTTTGTGAAGTCGAACGTCGTGGTGGTCGGCGGGGAGATTACGCTGCCGAAGCTGCAGGACCAAAAGACCGGCAAGACCAAGCCCATCGACGAGGCCTTTAATGTCGATAAAGTCATCCGCGATGCCATCCGCCACATCGGCTATGAGCACGACGACGATGTCTTCCACGCCGATACCGTCTTTATCAACAACTACCTCACCGCCCAGTCCGCCGACATCGCTCAGGGCGTGGACGCCAAGAAGGCCGAGGGTAAAAAAACCGCCGAGCAAGGCGCCGGCGACCAAGGCCTGATGTTCGGTTTTGCCTCTGACGAGACCGAGGAGCTTATGCCCTCGCCGATCATCTTTGCCCACCGCCTCGGTCGCGAACTCACCGCCATCCGCAAGTCCGGCAAGGTCGAATGGCTCCGCCCTGACGCCAAATCTCAGGTGTCCGTCCGCTACGTCAACGGCGTCCCCACCGAGATCGTCAACGTCGTCATCTCCACCCAGCACACCGCCAACGTCGCCCACGCGGACATTAAAAAATTCCTGACCGAGAACGTCATCAAAAAGGTGCTCCCCGCCTCGCTCCTCAATGCGAAGACCGAGTATCTGATCAACCCCACCGGCAAGTTTGTCATCGGTGGTCCGCAGGGCGATTCCGGTCTCACCGGTCGTAAGATTATCGTGGATACCTACGGTGGCTGGGGTCGCCACGGCGGCGGCGCCTTCTCGGGCAAGGATCCCTCCAAGGTCGACCGCTCCGCCGCCTACATGGGCCGCTGGGTCGCCAAAAACATCGTCGCCGCCAAGCTCGCGAAGCAGTGCGAAGTGCAGTTCGCCTACGCCATCGGGCACCCCAAGCCCGTCAGCGTTTACGTGAACACTTTCGGCACCGGCGCGGTCGCCCTTTTACCGCCAGACCACCAATTACGGACACTTCGGCAAGGCAGGCCTGCCTTGGGAGGAGACTACCAAGGTCGCCGCCCTTCAGGCCGCCGTGAAGAAACTCGGCAAATAAAACCACAACCATCCGCACCATGAGCACTGCCACCCTTCCTCCCCCCGCCGCCACCGGCCGGGATTACCACGTCGCCGACATCACCCTCGCCGAGTGGGGCCGCAAAGAAATCTCCATCGCCGAGCACGAGATGCCAGGCCTGATGTCCGTCCGCCCCTCGCCGGCGTGCGTATCACCGGCTCGCTGCACATGACGATCCAGACCGCCGTGCTGATCGAGACCTTGGTCGCCCTCGGCGCCACCGTGCGCTGGGCCTCGTGTAATATCTTCTCCACTCAGGATCACGCCGCCGCTGCCATCGCCGCGTCCGGCGTGCCGGTCTTCGCTTGGAAGGGCGAGACCCTTGAGCAGTATTGGGATCTCACCTGGAAGGCCATTGTCGGTCCCGACGGCCTCGGGCCCCAGCTAGTCGTCGATGACGGCGGCGACGTCACCCTGCTTCTCCACAAAGGCTACGAGCTCGAGAACGGCAGCGATTGGGTGAACACCCCATCCGGCTCCCACGAGGAGCAGGTCATCAAGAACCTCCTGAAAAAGATCCACGCCGAGGACCCGCTGGTGTTCACCGGCCTAGTCAAGGCCTGGCGCGGCGTGTCCGAGGAGACCACCACCGGCGTGCACCGCCTTTACCAGCTCCACGAGCAGGGCAAGCTCCTCGTGCCCGCGATCAACGTGAACGACTCAGTCACCAAGTCGAAATTCGACAACCTTTACGGCTGCCGCGAGTCCCTCGCCGACGGTCTGAAGCGCGCCACCGATGTGATGATCGCCGGCAAGCTCGCCTTCGTCGCCGGTTACGGCGACGTCGGCAAGGGCTCCGCCTTCTCGCTCAAGGGCTTTGGCGCCCGCGTCGTCGTCTCCGAAATCGACCCCATCAACGCCCTGCAGTGCGCGATGGAAGGCTTTGAGGTGAACACCATCGAGAGCACCCTCGGCCGGGCTGACATCTACGTTACCACCACGGGCAATAAGGACATCATCACCCTCAAAAACGCGCCCGGTGTGAAGCATGTAAACATCAAGGCCGGCTACGACGCCTACACCTTCCCTGCGGGCAACACCATCTACCTCCTCGCCGAGGGCCGCCTCGTGAACCTCGGTTGCGCCACCGGCCATCCGTCCTTCGTGATGTCGAACAGCTTCACTAACCAGACCCTTGCCCAAATCGATCTCTGGAAAAACCGCGATGTCTACGCCAAGGGGGTGTATCGTTTGCCCAAGCACCTCGACGAGGAAGTCGCCCGTCTCCACTTGGAGAAGATCGGTGCCGTGCTCACCAAGCTGACCGCCGCCCAGGCCGAGTATCTCGGCGTCCCGGTCGAGGGTCCCTACAAGCCTGAACACTACCGCTACTGAGTAGCCCGCCCAGTTACCACCTAGGTTTTTTGGGGGCGGCACGCGCGGGCGTGCCGCCCTTTTGGTTTTTCTAACGATGCCCTTTACTTCAGCGCCGCGGCGATGCGCGCTAGGGCCTTCTCGACGTTTTCACGGCTGTTGAAGGCACTGATGCGCACGTGGCCTTCGCCACACTTGCCGAAGCCCGCGCCGGGCGTGCAGACCACCTGCGCCTCGTTGAGCAGTTTGTCGAAAAAGGCCCACGAATCGGTGCCGGTGTTGACCCAGATGTAGGGCGCGTTGTCGCCGCCAATGCAGGAGAAGCCGAGCCCGGTCATGGCCGTGCGGATGAGGGCGGCGTTGGCCAGATAGAAGTCGGTCATGGCCTTCACCTCGGCTTGGCCTTCGGGCGTGTAGATGGCGGCGGCGGCTTTTTGCACCGGATAGGAGACGCCGTTAAACTTCGTGGTGTGGCGGCGGTTCCAGAGCGCGTGGACCGGATGCGCGGCGCCGGACGCATCGTAGGCGACGAGTTTTTTTGGCACCACGGTGTAGGCGCAGCGCGTGCCGGTGAAGCCGGCGGTTTTGGAGAAGCTGCGGAACTCGATCGCGACCTCGTCCGCGCCTGGTATTTCGTAGATGGAGTGGGGGATCTGCGGGTCGCGGATGTAGGCCTCGTAAGCGCTGTCAAACAGGATGATGGCCCGATTCGCTCTGGCGTATGCGACCCAAGCGGCAAGCTGCTCGCGGGTGGCGACGGCGCCAGTGGGGTTGTTGGGGAAACAGAGGTAAATCAAATCGGATGCGCCGGCCGGAATGGCGGGCACGTAGCCGTTGGCGGGCGTGCAATCGAGGTAGGTGATGCCGGCGTAGCGGCCGTCGAGGTTGGCCCCGGTGCGGCCGGCCATGACGTTGGTATCGACATAGACTGGGTAGACGGGGTCGGGGATGGCGAGTTGCAGGCCCTCGGTGGCGAAAATTTCTTGGATATTGCCGCAGTCGCACTTGGAGCCGTCGGAGACGAATATCTCGTCGGCGGCGATCGGGCAGCCGCGGGCGGCGTAGTCGTGGGCCGCGATGGCCTCGCGGAGGAAGGCGTAGCCCTGCTCGGGACCGTAGCCCTTGAAGGTGGCGCGCACCGCCATCTCATCCACGCCGGCGTGGAAGGCTTTCAGCACGGACGGCGCGAGTGGCTCGGTGACATCACCAATGCCGAGGCGGATCACGGGCTTGTCCGGATTTGCCGCCGTGTAGGCGCCGACGCGCTTGGCGATGTCGGAAAAGAGGTAGCTGGCCTTGAGTTTGAGGTAGTTCTCGTTGATGCGGATCATGGGCGTGGAGATGGGTGAAACGCTTGAACAAGGGGCCCGAAGGGCCTTTGTTCAAGCCCCGCGTCTTCCGCGCTGCCACCCTGTCTCCGCATGCAAATCATCCGTTCCGTGCCAGAAATGCAGGCCCTCGCCGAGGCCCTCCGCGCTCAAGGCCAGCTCATCGGGCTCGTTCCGACTATGGGCGCCCTGCACGACGGCCACCTCACGTTGATCCGCGCCGCTGCCGAGCGCGCCGATGCCGTGGTCGTGACCATTTTCGTCAATCCGACCCAGTTCGCCCCGAACGAGGACTTTAATAAATACCCCCGCGAACTGGAGGCCGACGTCGCCAAGTGCGAGGCCGCGGGAGCCGATTACGTCTTCGCCCCGCCCAACGAGGAGATTTACCCCAAAGGCTACTCCACCTACATCACCGAGGAGCACGTCGCCAAGCCGCTGGAAGGCGTCTCCCGGCCCAGCCACTTTCGCGGTGTCACCACGGTGGTGGCGAAGTTGTTTAACATCTGCCGGCCCGACCTCGCCGTGTTCGGTCAGAAGGACGCCCAGCAGGTCGCCGTTATCCGCAAGATGGTCGCCGACCTCAATTTTAGCGTGGATATCGTCGTCGCTCCGACCCTGCGCGAGCCCGATGGCCTCGCCATGAGTTCGCGCAACCGCTACCTCTCCGCCACCCAGCGCGTCGAGGCTCTTGCCATCCACCGCGCCCTTGAAAAGGCCCGCTCCATGGCCGCTGCGGGCGAGATCCGCTCCGATCGTCTGGTCGCCGAGGCCACCCATATCCTTAGCCAGCAACGTCGCATCCGCGTAATCTACGTCTCGCTGGTCAACCTTTCCAGCATGGAGCCCGCCCGCGAGGTCGTTCCCGGCGAGACCGTCATGGCCATCGCCGCTTGGATGGACGAAGTCCGCCTGATCGATAACATCGTGCTGTGAGCCTCCCCCCTGCCACTCCGCCCGCCGCCGCTCGCGCCCGCGCCTACGACGTCCTCGTGATCGGCTCCGGCATCGCCGGACTGAGCTTCGCCCTCAAAGTTGCGCAGCAGGGCCGCTCCGTCGCCATCCTGACCAAAAAAAATAAGGCCGACTCCAATACCAACTGGGCCCAAGGCGGCATCGCGGTCGTGACCGCCGAGACCGACGACTTTGCTAAACACGTCGCCGATACCCTCGTCGCCGGCGACGGCCTCTGTGACCGCAAGGTGGTGAAACAAATCATCACCGACGGCCCCGCCCGCGTGCGGGAGATTTTCGCGCGACGACGACGGCGACTACGACCTCGGCCGGGAAGGCGGCCATAGCGAGCGTCGCATTCTGCACGTGAAGGACATGACGGGCAAAGCCATCGAATCCGCTCTCATCAAGGCCATCGCCCGCGAACCACGCATCGCGTTGTTCGAGCATTTTTTCGCCATCGATGTCATCACCGCGGGCAAAATGGCCCGCCGCCAGCGCAAGGCCCTACCGGCCGACGCCGACCGAGTCGTCGGGGTCTACGCCCTCGACGTGCGCGACCGCCGCGTCGTCACCTTCCAGGCCCCTGTCGTGATGCTCAGCTCCGGCGGCGCCGGGCAGGTTTACCTCTACACCACCAACCCCGACATCGCTACCGGCGACGGCATCGCCATGGCCTATCGCGCGGGCGTCGAGGTGCGGAACATGGAGTTTATCCAGTTCCACCCCACCGCGCTGTATTCGCTTTCGGGTAAACGCTTCCTGATCAGCGAGGCCGTCCGCGGCGAGGGTGCCATTCTGCGCAATGCTGAGGGCGAAGCCTTCATGCCGCGCTACCACCCGCAGGCCGACCTCGCTCCGCGCGATATCGTGGCCCGCGCCATCGACGCGGAGATGAAGCGCACCGGCGCGCCCCATGTCTGGCTCGACATCACCCATCGCAATTCTGCGTTCCTGCGCTCCCGCTTCCCGCTGATTCACCGTTTCTGCACTGAGGAGGGTATCGACATTTCCAAGGACAAGATCCCGGTCGTGCCTGCCGCCCACTACACCTGTGGCGGTGTCGCCACCACCCTCGCCGCCGAGACCACCTTGCCCGGACTTTACGCCTGCGGTGAGGTCGCCTGCACCGGACTCCACGGCGCCAACCGCCTCGCCTCCAATTCCCTCCTTGAGGCCGTGGTCATGGCCCATCGCGGCGCCGCCTCGGTCGCGGCCTATCTCGGCCGCACCGGAAAAGCCGCCGCGCCCTCCGCTATCCCCGAGTGGCGCGACTTTGGCGGCGGGGACCTCGATGAGCGCGTGGTCATTACCCACAATTGGGATGAGTTGCGCCGCACCATGTGGGATTACGTCAGCATCATGCGCACGACCAAGCGCCTCGAACGCGCCCGCACCCGCATCGCCAACCTCTCCCGCGAGATCCAGGAGTATTACGCCAATTTCTCGGTCGATTCCCGCCTGCTGGAGCTGCGCAACATGATCCAGGTCGCCGAACTCATCGTGACCTGCGCCCTCCAACGCCACGAAAGCCGCGGTCTTCACGCCGTCGCCGAGTTCCCCAAAAAACTCTCCCGCGCCGCCGACACGTCGGTGCGCCGTAAGTTCTGAACGGCGCCGGCTCATTTCGTGACGCCCAGATGTGGGCTTTTTACCTTTTAAAGGGCCGCGTCTGGGGCATTTGAAAGAAAACGCTCGAAATCTACCAAAATCTACCAGAACTCTCCCGCAAACCCTCCATGTCCAAGTCCTCTTCTGTCAAATCGTCCGCCCGTTCCTCCCAAGCGTTTGCCGCCGCTGCCGCGGCCTATGAGACCCTCGGGGTCGATGTGGAGGCCGCGCTCGCCACCCTCGCCGCCACCCCCATCTCGCTCCACTGCTGGCAGGGCGACGATGTCGGCGGTTTTGAAAAGGCCGATGCCACTCTCACCGGCGGCATTCAGGCCACCGGTAATTATCCCGGCAAGGCTCGCACCATCGACCAACTCCGCCAGGACCTCGATCTGGTCTACAAACTCCTGCCCGGCCGCCATCGGCTCAACCTCCACGCCATTTATGCCGACTTCGCCGGCAAACCCGTGGACCGCGACGCCATCGAGCCCAAGCACTTCGCCTCGTGGGTCGACTGGGCGCAGGCCCGCAAGCTCCACGGCCTCGACTTCAATCCCTCCAATTTTTCCCACCCGCTTTCGGCCGAGGGCACGCTTTCCCATCCTGACAAAAAGATCCGTGAGTTCTGGATCGCCCACTGCGCCGCCTCGCGCCGCATCGGCGCTCATTTCGGCAAAAAGATGGGCACCCGCACCGTTACTAACGTGTGGATCCCAGACGGCTCCAAAGATACGCCTTTCGATCGCGCCGCGCCTCGCGCCCGCCTCGCCGCTTCGCTGGAGAAGGTCTTTGCCGAGAAGCTGAATGCGAAACACCACCTCGACGCCGTGGAGTCCAAGCTCTTCGGCATCGGCGCCGAGTCCTACACCGTCGGCTCCCACGAATTCTACCTCGGCTACGCCCTGAAGCGCGGTGATGTCGCCTACTGCCTCGACGCCGGCCACTTTCACCCGACCGAGTCGCTGGCCGACAAGATCTCCTCCGTTCTTCAGTTCGCCCCCGCCCTGCTCCTCCACGTCAGCCGCGGAGTGCGTTGGGACAGCGACCACGTCGTCACTTGCGACGATCCCACCCGCGCCATTTTTGAGGAACTCGTGCGCGGTGATTTCCTCGGTCGCACCGCCATAGGCCTCGATTATTTCGATGCTTCGATCAACCGCATCGCCGCCTGGGTCATCGGCACTCGCGCCGCCCAGAAGGCCCTGCTCGCCGCCCTGCTCGAACCCGCCGCCTTGCTGCGCTCCGCCGAGGAATACGGCGACCACGCCCTCCGTCTCGCCTTGTTCGAGGAGAGCCGCGCCCTCCCGCTTGGACCGGTTTGGGATGAGTTCTGCCGCCGCCACAACACCCCCGCCGGCCTCGGCTACATGGCCGAGATCAAGACCTACGAAACGCAGGTGCTATCCAAACGCTGATCATCCGGTCCTCCCCTCGCCCGCCCCCTTTTTACCATGCCCACCTACCACTACGTGAACTATTCTTGGGACGACGCCAAAGCCGCTGCCCTCGATCCCGTCGGCCGCCTCGTCTACCGCTCCAATATCCTCGGTTCCGACCAGCGGATCACCAACACCGGCGGCGGCAACACGTCCTCCAAGCTCACCGGCAAGGACCCTATCACCGGCCAGGACGTCGAAGTCCTCTGGGTCAAAGGCTCCGGCGGCGACCTGCGCACCGCCGGCCGCGAGTTTTTCTCCTCTCTTTATCAGGAAAAACTCCTCGCCCTCCAAAACGTTTACCACGCCCGCTCCGACAAGGGCCTGAAGTCCCAAGCCGAGGACGACATGGTCGCCATGCAGGCCCATGCTACCTTCAATCTCAACCCCCGCGCCTCCTCGATCGACACGCCGCTGCATAGCTTCCTGCCGGGCAAGTTCGTCGATCACATGCACCCGAACGCGATCATCGCCATCGCGGCCTCGGCCAATTGCCAGCGCCTCACCCAGGAGATTTTTGGCGGCCAGATGGCCTACGTGCCTTGGATGCGCCCCGGCTTCGAGCTCGGCCTCGCGATGCAGGCCATTTCCAAGGCCCAGCCCGGCGTGAAGGCCATCATGATGGGCCAGCACGGCTTCATCTCGTGGGCTGACGACGACAAGGCCTGCTACACTTGGACCCTCGATTGCATCGAAAAAGCCTCCGCCTACATCGAGGCTAAATACCAGGCCAAGGGCGGCGACGCCAAGGCCTTCGGCGGCCAGAAATACCAGACCCTCGCCGAGGAACAGCGCCGCGCCACCCTCGCCGCCATCCTGCCTTGGTTGCGCGGTCAAGTTTCGCAGCAGAAGCGCTTCATCGGCACCATCCAGGACGACGAGAAGATCCTCCGCTTCGTCAACTCCGCCGACGCCCCGCGCCTCGCCGCGCTCGGCACCTCCTGCCCGGACCACTTCCTCCGCACCAAGATCAAGCCCCTCTACGTCGACTGGAACCCGCAGGCCGAGGACGCCGCTGCGCTGAAGCTGAAGCTCGCCGCCGCGCTCGACCAATACCGTGTCGACTACACCGCCTATTACAACGTCTGCCGCCGGGCCAACTCGCCCGCCATGCGCGACCCGAACCCCACCGTCGTGCTCATCCCCGGCCTGGGCATGATCGCCTGGGGCAAGGACAAGTCCGAGAGCCGCGTCACCGCCGAGTTCTACAATTGTGCCGTCGAGGTTATGCGCGGCGCCGAGGCCATTGATAATTATATCGCCCTGCCGCAGCAGGAGGCCTTCGACATCGAGTATTGGTTGCTAGAGGAGGCCAAGCTCCAGCGCATGCCCGCCGAGAAGGAGCTCGCCCGCCAGGTCATCGTCGTGATCGGCGCCGGCTCCGGCATCGGCAAGGAGACTGCCCATCGCCTCGCCAAGGAAGGCGCCCAGATCGTGTGCGTCGATCTCAACGCCGCCGCCGCCGAGGCCACCGCCAAGGAACTCGCCGCCAAGCTCGGCCAGGGCATCGGCGTCGCCGGCACCGGCATCTCGAACTGCGGCCCGGCCATCGGCCTCGCCGCCAACATCACCGACCGCGCCTCCATCCGCGCCATGCTCGACCAAGTCGCGCTGGCCTACGGCGGCTTCGACTCCATCTGCGTGACCGCCGGCATCTTCGTGCCCTCCGACACCACTGGCCACATCCCCGACGACAAGTGGGCGCTCACCTTCAACATCAACGTCACCGGCAGCTACCTCGTGGCCGACGAGGCTTTCAAGACCTGGAAACAGCAGGGCCTGCGCGGCAACCTCGTGTTGACCACCTCGGCCAACGCTGCCGTGGCCAAGAAGGGTTCGCTCGCCTACGACACGTCCAAGGCCGCCGCCAACCACCTCGTCCGCGAGCTCGCCATCGAGCTGGCCCCGCTGGTGCGCGTCAACGGCGTCGCCCCCGCGACCGTGGTGCAGGGCTCGGCGATGTTCCCGCGCGACCGCGTCATCGGTTCGCTCGCGAAATACGCCATCCCCTACAAGGACGACGAGGCGACCGAGAGCCTGGTGACCAAGCTGGCGCAGTTCTACGCCGACCGCACCTTGACCAAGGCCCCGATCACGCCCGCCGACCAGGCCGAGGCGTATTTCCTCCTGGTCACCCAGCGCCTGAGCAAGACTACCGGCCAGATCGTGACGGTCGACGGCGGCCTGCACGAAGCCTTCCTGCGCTGAGTCGGGCAAGAGTGCGGGCCCCGTTTGGCTAACGGGGCCCGTCGCGGCGATCCGGTAACGGGGCGCCGTGCCTAGCGGGCCCGCACTTGCGTGTCTGCCGTCGTCTATCTTTGCTGGCCTCATGGTTGTCGCCACCTCCTCCGATCATGAGCGTGCCGCGTTGGCGCATCAGGCGGCCGTTTATCGGGCGATGACACCTCAGCAGCGCATCACCCAGGCCCTGCGAATGAACGCCACCATGCGTCGCCTTCTGGCGCTGGGATTCAAAAACCGCCACCCCGACTGGACCGACGCGCAAATCAGCCGCGCCGTCGCCGACCGTATCCTTTATGCGCGAACCGGATGAGTTGAGCCTTTTCGCCCTCCGCTTGGAGGCCACGGGCGCGCCTTACATGATCACGGGGGCCACCGCCGCCATCCTTTACGGCCAACCTCGTGTGACCAACGACCTCGATGTCGTGCTCGCCCTCGACGATACCTCCCGTGGCGCGTTGTTGCGCGTTTTCCCTGAGACGGAGTTTTACGTGCCGCCCGAGTCGGTCATCCGCGCCGAACAGGCCCGCCACCAACGCGGACATTTTAATCTCATCCACCACGAGACCGGCTACAAGGCCGACCTCTACCTCGCTGGCGCCGACCCGCTCCATGCGTGGGCCCTGCCCCGCCGCCGACGGTTGCGCTGGAGCGATGAACTCGAGGTTGTGGTAGCGCCGCCCGAGTATGTTGTGCTGCGCAAGCTGGAGTTTTATCGCGAAGGCGGCTCCGCTAAACACCCGCTCGACATCCGCTCCATCCAGGAAACCACGGGCGTCGACGAGGCCGCCATGGCCCCGTGGCTGCAACGCATGAACCTCGGCGAACTCTGGCGGGAGATCAAAGCCCTCTAAAAGTCCGGCTCAGTTTACTTAGAGGTCTTCCCTAATAGGATGCTTTAACCACTTGGCTAAGGTGCCGGTTTATCGTCCGAAGTGGATTCCGTGGTGGTTACTCCCTAGGGGATTCAGTGGCTTATCTTGGGCTTGCGACCTAAAAGTTACATCTGGTCGGAACCCACGGTAATCTAATCGTCGCCGGACTTTGCTTTTCCGGCAAAGTTCTACTCGGCGGTCTTTATTATAAACGTATACAAAAAAGCCTTGCGCTGGGTAGGCGCAAGGCTCGCTGAAACTACTAAACTTAGTAAGAAGGCTCTTGGATAAAGTCTTCCCAATTAGTAATCGGGACGCCGAGTAGCAGACCAGACTTAGTGACCAAGTTACTTGAAGTATTGGGCTTCACCCGAATCTTACCATCCGTTTCGACCAAGGTAGGCAACTGATCGCGGAGAACGACGGGCTTGGCGGCAAAGAGGGGAGCCAAGGTCACCTTGGCATTATCGCCGAGAAGCGGTTCGTTAATGGAAAAGCCTGCTGTGGAAAGCGCTGCACGGGCCTGGGTTAGCGTATCCTTTAAGCGTTGGGTGTTCGTCTGAAGCGCGGTTACGCTCAGCTTCACTCCTGAAGGCAGATTGCCGTTCAATGTAAGGGTCAGCGTGCCGACGTTGAATTGCTCACCGGTGTCTATGTTGAGGTAGGATTCATATGAATCTCCCGCGCCCAACGTGACGGTGGCACCCGGCGGAACAGTGATACGCAAACCTTCCGAATCCCAAGAGAGGGTGCCGTTATCTGAATAGCCTTCGACTCGCAAGCGCCCTTCCTCATAATTGGTAGCGTCGGTGTAGAACCACAAGCTGTCTGGCGTGCTTTCACCCGTTCCGGTGTTAACGGTAGATGTAGCTAAGTAACCATATAAACTATTATATGTTGCCGGCACGTTCAAAGTAAAGGTTAGGCTTTGCTCGGTTCCGCTTGTATTTCTTATTAACAGTTTGTTTTTAGAGTTACTGTTCGACATCGAGAAGGATTTAGCAGTCGGGGTGGCGAATTTGATATTATCTGCATTATCATCTCCATTAAACAGGTATTCGGCGGCTGGCTGGCGATCGCGTGCCACCAGTCCTAGGGCTGCGGCTTGATCGAGTTGGTCGAGGGCTTCGGTGAGCAGGGTCAGCAGCGCGGTTCGGGTTTTGGCCGGCATGGTTCCCAGTTTAAGTAGATCAGGGTTTTGGTTGATGACTTTGAGCAGATTCAAGCTGCCATCAAAGAGTTGGGTCCCTCCTACCGGAACGGCCAAGTTGTAGGCGGTATTGAACTGTCCGGCGGCTTTAAGGAGCTTTAGCGCACCGACCCAGACCTTGCGATCGGCGTCCTCGATAATCGTCGAAATGCAGGAGATGCTCTCTTCGCTGCTAAGCGTCAGGCTGTGGCCGGTTTTTACTGCAACTAGGTCGGTTACGCTCGCATCGATGGCGTTCTTGGTGAGGTTACCCAAGGCGGTGAAAAGCTCTGTGCTTGAGGCGATGTTTGCTAGCTTAAAACGGAAAGCCGATGGGTATTTGCCATTGTATACAGTGACTCCGGTAGGCACCGTGACTTCCAGAGAATCGTAAGAATTCATATTGCGTCTATACACTACGGATAAGACTGCTCCAGATTCAATGCTGATGTTCGTCCCGCTTGAGAAGTAGCCATTATTTGCGAGCCACTCTGGAAATGATGCGGTTTGAGTAAGTAGTTGTTCCCTTGAGAATATTTTTCCGTTTGTGTAAAAGAACCAATTTCCGTTTCCAGATTCTTCGTAACTGCTCCAAAGATCAAGGCTGAGCTTGATTGATTTTGTGCTGGCTGAATTATTAAGAAAGCTAACTATTAGGGACCCTTTGAGTATGTCTGGATCCACTTCATTTAAATTATAGGGAATGCCGCCTTCGTTGCGGATTTCTGGATAGTTATAAAAATATTGAGGCTTAAAGCGGTAGCGGGTGCGCGAAAGTTGCTTCACGGTTGCGCGCCGGCAGTCGCTCCAGGTGATCTGCTGGGGAACGGAGACGGCGGAAGCTTCCGTGTCAAAGAGGTCTAGCTTAGCTTGTGTTGCACCAAGGCGCTTGGCCGCAGCCTCGCCCTCGGTCTCAATCGCCGAGGCCAGTCGGGCATAGCTGCGCAGCACACGCACATCATCCGTCAAGGCGGTCCCTTTGACGTCACCGGCCTTTAGGGCCGCCGCGTAATCGCCCACGGCGAGTTGGGCGCGAATAGCGTCAGTCACCGTATCGGCGACCAAAGCGGAGCTGAACAGGGCCGTAAGCGTGAGGGCACCCGCGGCGAGTCTACTTATTAGTTTTGTTTTCATGCGAAGGGAAAGGGATAGTCACTCTAGGATAAAGGGTAGACACGCAAGGTGCGCCGGTGCTGTCTCGCCCGATCAAGTAGCATTCATTTAGGGTCTTGCGTGAGTGCAGAGCCTCCACAATCAGCGTCTCACCCTTGATCTCCGGCGGGTTGGGACCAAACAGGGCACGCCCGTTTGGAAGCCTCAAGAGAACCCCGCCTCGCAATGCTGCATTGGCAGACTTAAGGGGGCGCAGCACCTCCAGCAAGTGCTCCCAATCCTCCGTGGAACAGGGCACGGGGAATAGACTCACTTGTAGGCCGGCGATCCGGTATCCGGGCATTCCCAACCCTAACTGAGAGCCGAATAAACCTACTCGCGCAGGACTCACCCGCTGTATCTCAATCCGTGCAAAGGGGGCGTCGGTGCAGGAAGAGAAGAGCTGCCAGGAGAGGCCCTCGCTGCAATATAAACGCAGCGATGGGCCATGCAGAGCATGCGGTTGCAACCTGCTGATAGGCACCAGCAGTAAGGCCACATATAGAGCACTTTGAGTGATGAATTTCAATATTAACTATGCCAAACAATTTTTGTTTCTACTGCTCTGGCAATCACATTTAATTATAATTAGGGGCTAGGTTTTTAGGCACACCTAGTATTCCAAGTCGATCTTGGGTATAGCTACCCTTTTCGTTACGCAATATAAACCGGGAACTATCCACTGGCTTATATAAGCTTATTTTAGTTTATCCTAAATTTATGGATATTTCGACAAGCACCCGTGTAGATAGCTCTGCTGGATATATATAAATTTGTGAATCGTTCCTTCTTGGCTTCTAAAATTCCTAAGCTAGTCACCATTTCTTCGACCGCTCTACCGGGCTAAGGTCGCGGTAGCCGCTCACCAGGCGGGGGCCTCGTAGGCGCCCAGATCGGGCGCGGTGCCGAGCCAGGTGTCGCCGGTGATCGCGACGCCCCGGTCTATGAAGCGGCTTCCGAAGACCGGGCGCATAAAGAAGTCCTCGGGCAGGCCGCCGTCCGCCCGGCGGGCCGCGTTCATGGCGGCGGTCGCGTCGGTGTCGATGAAGTCGGTTAGCTTGGCAGCGCTTGTGCCGGTGAAGAGTTGCCAGGCGTTGTTTTGCAGGACGGGGGCGGTGCCGCCGACCGACACCGTCGCGGAGCCGGTGCCGGCGATGGCTACGTTATTCCGCACCGTGTGCTTGCCGACGAGCGTCACGCCGACGTGGTTGAGGTTCAGCGCCCCACCGGGGTTGTCCCAGCACACGTTTTGATCGACTGTGAGGCCGGTAGGATTGTTATTTTGGTCGATGCCATAAGAACGGTTGCCCCAGGAGAGACTGCGCACGAGGCGGTGGGGGGCGCCAACGTTGTTGCCGCCCAGTTTAAAGCCTTGGCCGTTGCCGTCGAAGGTCGCGCTGGCCCAGACGTTGATGCCGTTTCGGATCGCTCGGCAGTTTTCGATCAGCACGCTGCCGTCGCCCATCCAGAGATCCCAGCCGTCGTCGGAATTTTCGATCGCGCGACAACCGCGGAAGACGTTGCCCGGGCCGAGATTCCACTTGGCGCTGAAGCCGTCGGCGTTACCGCCGATGGGTGCGTCGAAGCTGCGGATAGAGTCACAGTTCAAGTAAAGGTTGCGGGCCGGATAGGTGGTGGCGGCGGTGCCGCCGGTGATGTGAAAACCGGTGTTGCGGGCGGCGCGGCTGACGCAGTTCTCGATGGTGTTGTCGTTGCCGGAGATTTTTACCGAGTTGTGCGCCGAGCCGATGATTTCGAGGCCGTAGATGTGGTAAAATGACCCGCTGATCGAGATGGCGTCCTGGCTGGTGCCGGCGGTGGCGGAGACGTCCAGCACGGGGTGTTCGCCGGGATAGGCGCGGATGCGGATCGGGGTCGCGGCGGTGCCGGTGCGGGTGAGGCCGATCTTGGTCGTGGCGAGGTAGGTGCCGCCCCGGAGGTAGACGAGCTGGCCGGGTTGGGCGAGTTCGGCGGCTTTCTTGATGGTGGCGAAGGGGGCGGCCTTGGTCCCGGCGGCGGCATCGTCCCCGGTGGGCGCGACGTAATAGGCGGCG
>RGVP01000046.1 GCA_010027235.1 bacterium | reverse complement strand
GAAACACGATAAAGGGAGAAGCATAAGGGCGCTGGCAAGCGGCGGAAGGCACTTACACCAATGCTCGCTCGATGGAAAACACCCTCGACAAGTGTGCGACGGCAGCTTCGGTTCCGAATTGTGAATAGTGTCAATAGTATCCATGTCTCAATTATCACCCGCCCGCCTGGGCCGGGAATCTTGGCGTAAACGCGCGACGCACGCCTCTGATTTTCGAAACCCCGGGCCAAAACGCTCGGGGTTTTTCGTTTCCCCCGTCCATTCATACCGTCACCCTACTCATCTCACCCATACACGTCGGCCTGAAACCGCCCCATCTTACTATGAGCAACGCCATTAAAATTTACGACACTACCCTCCGCGATGGCACGCAAGGGGAGGGAATCAGCTTCTCCGTTACGGATAAACTCCTGATCGCACAAAAGCTCGACGCCTTCGGGGTCGATTACATCGAGGGCGGTTTTCCTGGCTCAAATCCACGTGACATCACCTTTTTTGCTGAGGCGAAGAAACTGAAATTCACCCACGCCAAACTTGCCGCATTCGGGTCTACTCGTCGCGCCGGCATCACCGCCGCCGAAGATCAGCAACTCGCCACCCTACTTGCTGCCGAGACCCCCGTCCTGACGCTGGTGGGTAAAACATGGACCCTGCATGTAACCGAGATTTTACGCACGACCCTAGAGGAGAACCTCGCCATGATCGAGGACTCTATCCGCCACGTCACGGCGCAGGGGCGCGAGGTTATTTACGACGCCGAGCATTTCTTCGACGGCTACAAGGCTGATCCTGACTATGCACTCAAGACCCTCCACGCCGCGATCAAGGGCGGGGCTAGTAACCTCACTCTCTGCGATACCAATGGCGGCACGCTCGTGGATGACTTTAAGACTATCGTTGAGCGAGTCGTGACTGAGTTTGGCGCGGACAAGGTCGGCGTGCACACGCACAACGACTCCGGTCTCGGCGTCGCACTCTCGCTGGCGGGCGTGGCGGCGGGGGCGACTCTGGTGCAGGGCACGGCCAACGGCTACGGCGAACGCACCGGCAACGCCAATCTCTTCACCGTTCTCCCCAGCCTCTTCCTGAAGATGGGGAAGACGGCTCGTTGTGCGCAAAATCTCGCTGGACTGCGAGAGTTGTCCCTGACCTTCGACGAACTCGCTAACCTAAAGCCCGACACCAAGGCACCCTACGTAGGCCTAAGCGCCTTTGCCCACAAAGGTGGCCTCCACGCCAACGCTGCGCAGAAGGTGAAGTCATCTTACGAACACATCGACCCCGCGCTAGTCGGCAACCGCACCCGCGTGCTGGTTTCCGATATGGCCGGCCGCAGCTCGGTCGCGATGAAAGCAAAGGAACTGGGCTTCGAATTCGACGAGAAGGCTCCTGAAATGAAGACTCTCATCGAGCAGCTCAAGGACCTCGAGTTCCGGGGCTACGAGTTCGAGGCCGCCGACGCCTCGCTCCAACTCCTCATGGCACGCGCGCTGGGTCGGGCGCGTAGTTTTTTCACGATCGAAGGCTACCGCGTGATCATTGAGCGCGGACCACAAGGCCGTTTAGTCGCCGAGGCCACGGTGAAGCTAGTTGTTAATGGTGAGACCCGCCACACCGTGGCGGAGTGCACCGGTCCAGTGGGCGCGCTCGACAAAGCACTCCGCCTCGCGCTCGAACCGGCCTACCCCGCGCTCCGTGAAGTTGAGCTGCGCGATTACAAGGTGCGCATTCTTGATGGCCGCAACGGCGCAAATGCCCGCACGCGAGTCCTCATCGAAAGCGGCCACGGCACCCGCGTCTGGGGCACGGTGGGCGTGAGCGACAACATCATCGACGCCTCTTGGGAAGCGCTGCTCGACGCGGTGCATTACACACTACAGCAAACCTGAACATTCTTAGGCGGGCCGCTAAGGCCCGCTTTTTTTGATCCCTATGAAACGCCTCCTTTGGATCGTTCTCGCCCTTGGTCTCCTTGCAGGCTCAATCGCTTGGGTCTTGCATGCGCGCTCAGCCGCCGACGCTGCAAAGATGGATTACAGCTATGCCAAGCCCGAGCGTCGCGATTTACAACAGACCTCCGTGATCAACGGCACTATTACCCCAGTGCTTTCCACGGAGATTCGCTCCGAGGTCAGTGGTCGCATCTCCCGCGTGCTGGTCGAGGCTGGGGCTGAGGTTGCGGCTGCTCAACCACTCATCGAGCTAGATCAGAGCACACTCCGCGTGCAACTCGACGACGCCCGCCTTGGGGTGGTCGGCGCGCGCCTGCGCACTGAACGCGCCGAGCTGGAATTCAATCGACTCCGCTCCCTCGCTGAAAAGGCCCTCGTTACGGAAAAGGAGCTTAAGGAAGCCGAGATCGCGTTCCACCTAGCCGAGAATGATACCGCCTCGCAGGAGGCGCGGGTGCGTCTGCTGGAAAATTCCCTCGCCAAGGGCGTTATCACCGCTCCTTACGGGGGTCGTATTCTCAGCCTTGCCGCCCGACCGGGCATGATTGTGACCGGCGCCGACGCTGGTCGTGAAGGCAATACCTTACTCGAACTCGCCGACCTTACCCGTTTGCGGGTCGAGGCCGCGATCAATGAAATAGACGTAGCCGTGCTCGCCCCAGATATGCCGGTAGAGATTACTTTCGAGTCCGTGCCCGAGGCCAAGGCCTCTGGCCGCATCACCTTTATCGCTCCTGCCGCCGGTAAGGCCGCAGGGGGAAATGCCCAATTAGGCGGCGGTCTGGGCGGCGCAGGCGGTAGCTCTGGCGGAGCTCGCGATTTCCCACTCCAGATTGCAATCGACCAGTCGCACCCGCGCGTTCGACCGGGCATGACCGCTCGAGTTCACATCGTCACTGCTACCTCGTCCCGCGCTCTTTCGGTCCCGCACAATACCGTTTTTAATGACCAAGCAAGCGGTGACTGGTTCGTCTTTGTCCGCGCTCCAGATCCGAAGGCGGAGCCGATCAAAACCAAGGTCGAACTCGGCGTTCGCGACGACAGCTACGTCGAGATCAAGTCCGGCCTCGCCGAGATCGCCGAGGTCTCGCTCCAACGTCCGCCCGGCGTGAAGTTCAGCCAGGACAAATAGACGCGGGTTATTGGCCCACGGAACACACGCATGACACGAAAATCCTTATCCGATCGGATTGGCTATTCCGTGCCCTTCCGTGTCTTCCGTGGGCTCCTTCTCCCATGCCTCTAGGCTTAGAAGTCCTCCGCCTCGACCGCGTCGGTAAACGTTACCCGATGGGTGATGTCATCGTGGACGCGTTGGTGGATGCCTCGTTCACGCTGCGGGAAGGCGAGGCGGTTGCCATACTCGGCCCCTCCGGCTCGGGTAAGTCCACGCTCATGCACCTTCTGGGGTTTCTAGATTCGCCTAGCTCTGGGGAAATATTTTTCGAGAATCGGCCTGTTTCCTCGCTCAACGAAAGCCAGCGCGCCCGTGTCCGTGCCGAGAAGATCGGCTTCGTCTTCCAGGCCTTCAACCTACTCCCTCGCCTGTCCGTCCGCGCCAATGTCGCTTTACCGCTCGCCTACCACGGCTCGCCACCCTCCGATGCGGCCGAGCGGGTTTCCCGCGCGCTAGAATTGGTCGGCATGACCAACCGGGCTCACCACAAGCCAGGCGAGCTTTCCGGCGGTCAGCGCCAGCGCGTAGCGATTGCACGCGCCCTGGTGAACGAGCCCCGCATTCTGCTGGCCGATGAACCCACCGGCAACCTGGACTCCAAGACCGCTGCCACCATCCTCGATTTGTTCCAAGAGCTGAACCGCCTTGGGCGGACTATTGTGGTGGTCACCCATTCTCCCGAGATCGCCGCGAACTTTCGCCGCCAATTGCACGTGCGCGACGGTCGCGTCACCGAGGGAGGCGTAACATGAGACGTCTGTTCTCTGGCGTGGGAAACGGCTTCGCTGAAATCTGGGGACATAAGCTGCGATCTCTTCTTACGATTAGCTGCGTCATGCTCGGCGTCGCCTCCATGGTGCTGACCACTGGATTCATGGAGGGGTTCTTCAAGAACTGGGAGGACTCCCTGCAGGATCAAGGCGGCATCGAGAAAATTTTCGCCACCGCCCAAGGCGTCAAAGAAAAGCAGGAGCCTTTCTCCGCGGTGTCGCCCGGCCTCACCCTTGCCGATGCCCGCGCCCTGCGCGCTCTCGTGCCGCAGGCAGGGGTGATTTCGCCCGAGATAGAGGCACCCCGACCGCGCCTCAGCCGCAAAGGCAAAACCTTTGAGGGCCGAAGAGGCGCGCGCGTGCTTGGGGTCACCAATGCTATTTTGGAGATTAATCGGTATGAGATCGGTTCCGGTCGCGCCTTTTCCGATTTAGACATGCGCGACGACTCGGAGGTCATCATCATTGGCAGCAAGATTCGCGAGTTACTCTTTGCCCCTGGCGACGAGCCAGTCGGGGCCTTCATTGATTTCAACAGCCGCCCCTTCCGTGTGATCGGCGTGCTCCGCAACTACGAGCGACTTTGGGGCACTTATAATACTCTGGATTGGAAGAACGAGATCGCCTTTGTCCCCGTCACCACAATGGCGACCAAAGTGCAGAGGTCTGATCGACTTTCGTTTCTAAACATAAAGGCCGCAGATGTCTCCCTATTGCGTGAGACGGTGGATGCAGCGACCAACGTGCTTGCTCAGCAACACCGTGGCATAATAGATTTCAACGTGCGGACCAACGAGGAGCAACTGGCCAGCTTTGCCAGCACCAAGGCGAGTTTTGTAATCGGCGGCGGCGCTATCGCGGGAGTCTCGCTACTGGTAAGCGGTATCGGGATCATGAACCTAATGCTCGCTTCGATTAACGAGCGTGTGCGCGAGATCGGCATTCGCAAGGCAGTCGGCGCGACGCCGTTCAACATCTTTAGCCAGTTCGTGGCCGAGGCGGTGACGCTCAGTCTGCTCGGAGGTGCAGCGGGTGTGGCGGTTGCCGTTGCCTTGATCAAGGTTCTCGCCGCCACGCTGCCTCCGGGTAGCACACCGCTACTTTCACCATCGGCTTTCTTGGTAGGCTTTGTGTTTAGCGTTAGTGCCGGAGTGCTGGCCGGCATCTACCCTGCTATACAAGCCGCCAAGCTCGATCCGATCGACGCGCTGCGCTACGAGTGATCCCCTCGTAATAACTTATCCACCAAATTGGTTAGACCAGTCGCGACGAAGGGCGCGCCGTGGGCGTGGAGTTCCTCAGCGGAGTGGGTGCCAGTTGTAACCGCGAAACAACCGCCTAGCTGCCCCAGACGGGCTGCATCGACATCCCACGGTGAATCGCCGACCAGCGCGGTCGAAGCCGAATCTGCGCCTAGCGAGTTCAGGACATGCGCAGTGAATTCGGGCTGCGGTTTCAGCCAAGGCGTATCGGTTGCGCCGAAGACGCCTGCGAGCAAAGGATCGAGTCCCAGGTGAGTGCAGACTCGGCGCGCGGACGGCCCGTGTTTATTTGTGAAGACGGCGCAAACAGTCCCGGCGGCATGGAGTGTTCCCAGTAATTCGACAGCGCCTGGGAAAAGCACAGCGTCGTCTAGCATGGTGGCGTCCCAGTAGGCGCGGTAGATTGGCAGTGCCTCATCGAGAAGGTGGCCGTGGATTGGGCCGAGGGTTTTTTTTAAGGCTTCGGGCAAGCCCCCGCCGATAGCGCGCAGCACTTCATCACGGGTGGCATCGGGCAGACCGTAGTGCCGGCGCACATGGCTGTGCGCACGATGGATGGCGGAAAAATGGTCGAGAAGGGTGCCATCAAGGTCAAAGAGGACGGTGCGGAAACACGGTGACATCAACCAAGGGAGCGGGATGAAACAGGCAGTCGGCAAGGAATCGTTTGCGCGGCGGCGATTGGCGTTCACAACTTGGCGGTATGCCTCATCTCGTCTCGCCTCCCGTCGCGTCGCCCTGCGAGGCGTCCGTGCGCATGGAGCTGACGGGCAGCGAGATGCGCGTCACACTTGGTGGTATTTGGAGAGTGACAGCCGAGAAACCCGACTGGAGCCCTGCCAAACTCGTCGCGAAACCAGTAGGTTTGCACATCGTGCTTGGGAGTGATTTAAACGAGTGGGATAGTTCTTTGCTACTGTTTATCCACGAGATGCGCAGTTGGGCGGAGGGGGCGGGTGTGCGTTGTGAACTTTCCCACCTCCCCGAGGGCATTCAGGCGATGCTCCTGCAGTTTACTCAGGCCTGTGAGAAATCGCGTCCATCCGAGCGCACTGAGACCTTTGTGGCTACAGTGGGTTTAGCGGCGGCGGATGTCTGGGTCAAGACGCGCGAGATTGCCCATTTCCTCGGCGAATGCGTGCTCAGCGCCGGTTTCCTCGTGAAGAATCCGCAGAAATTTCGTGTGAGGGATTGCCTGGAGGAGATTCAGCAGTGCGGGGCGATGTCCCTACCCATTGTAAGTCTGATCAGTCTGCTGGTTGGTCTCATCATGGCGTATCAATCGGCTATTTTGATGCGTCAGTTTGGAGCCGATATCTATGTGGCAGATGCAGTCGGATTGGTAATGGTGCGTGAACTCGGCTCGATGATGACGGCCTTTATCCTCGCTGGTCGCACTGGCGCAGCCTTCGCAGCCACTCTGGGTAATATGCGCGCAAACGACGAGATCGACGCGCTTGAGACCCTTGGCATTCGCGCGGTGGATTTCCTCGTCCTGCCTAGGCTGGTCGCGCTCGGACTGATGATGCCACTGCTCGCTCTATACGCGAATTTCCTCGGTATCCTTGGAGGTATGGTGGTCTCGCTCGGGCTACTCGACATACCGCCTGCCGCCTACTGGGTTCAGACTATGTCGGCGATTGATTTATCTGATGTTGCCACCGGCGTGATTAAGGCTGGTGCCTACGGTGTGCTGGTGGGTCTGGCGGGGTGTCATCGCGGCCTGCAAGCCGAGCGCAGCGCGGTTGGCGTGGGGCGGGCGGCAACCTCGGCTGTCGTCATGGGTTTGCTTCTTATTATTATAGCAGACGCGATTTTCGCAGTCGCTTTCAACGTCTTCGGACTCTGATCCATGTTCGCACACACAAATCCTTCCGCGGTCGAACCCGCCGCCGTTCAGTCGCTGGGCATTGATTGTGGTTATGGCGGCGAACCCTTGATTAAAGATCTCAGTTTTTCGGTGAAGCGCGGGGAGATTTTTTTCGTTATCGGCGGTTCGGGTTGCGGCAAAAGCACCCTTTTGCGGCATCTAATTGGATTAAATCGTCCGACGAGGGGAGACGTGCGTTTTTTTGGGCGTTCGTTCTTAGACGCCGATGCGGCGCATCGACGCGAGTTTCTTAAGACTTTCGGCGTGCTCTATCAAGGAGGCGCCCTTTGGAGCTCGTTAACTTTAATGGAGAACATCTGTCTGCCGCTTGAGGAATACACTACGCTTAATTCCAGCGAGAGGCAGGAACTCGCAGCTTTTAAGCTCTCCCAAGTTGGTCTCGCAGGCTACGAGGGTTATTTTCCCTCCGAAATTTCCGGCGGTATGAAAAAACGTGCGGGGCTGGCGCGGGCGCTGGCGTTGGACCCGGCTATCGTCTTTTTCGACGAGCCTTCTGCCGGCCTGGATCCTATCACCTCGCGCAAGCTGGATGAACTAATCCTCCAGATTCGCGACTTGTTGGGCACTACCTGTGTCGTGGTTTCCCATGAATTAGATTCTATCTTCGGCATCGCGGATCGTGTGCTCATGCTCGACAAGCAGGCGCGCGGTCAGATTGCGCTTGGCGATCCGCGCGCGCTCGCGCTCGGGAGCGAGGACCCGCGCGTTCGTGAGTTTCTAGGCCGCAACGCGAGGCCAGGAGAAAACGGCTTCGACAGTGTGTAATCGCGCCCGCATTTAAACCTTTGAACCAATCGCCGTCGTGAAGACCAAAATTAGCCCTACCGTCGTCGGCCTCTTTGTGCTGGGTGCCATCCTGCTTGGTGTAATCACGCTATTTTCCTTCGGCGGGGTTAACTTTTTTTCTAAACCAGAGCGTTTTGTAGTGTATTTTAATGAATCCATACATGGCTTGGACCAAGGTTCACCGGTTAAGCTGCGTGGTGTGCGTATCGGCCGTGTGGTAGGCATGAAAGTCCGTGCTATTCCCGGTCGCTCGGCTGACGAACCGCGCTCGGTCGTCGCGGTTGTCTGCGAACTCAGTCGCGACGTGGTGGCTAATGCCAGCGGCGATCCGGTGGACGTTTCTGATCGTGGCGAGTTGCAGCACTTGGTCGATGAGGGCCTCCGTGCCCAACTTGGCGTAATCGGTTACGCCACCGGCCTGCTTTATGTGGAACTCGATTTCTACGACCCCAATGCCTATCCGGCGCGACCACGTGACGGCGCCGGGGCTGAGTATTTGGAATTACCGGCGGTGCCATCGAAGAGCGCTGAGTTCTTGCGCAGTTTGGAAGAGATTTTGACCGATGTGAAGCGTATCGATTTCGCCGAAATGGGCGCAGAAGTGCAGGGACTCCTAGTGGATACCCGTCGGCAGATCAACGCCGCCGATCTGGCTAGGGTTACTCGTGAGTGGGCCGATGCGGGCAAGGCCGTCCGCGGCTTCGTGGAGTCGCCTGAGGCTAAACAGATGCTTGCCAGTGCGGCCTCGGCCTCGGTGCGGCTCGATCACGTTTTGGCTGAACTTGAAAAGACGGTCGGACCGAGTGGTGAGCAGTTGAATCTGGTGCTTTCGGAGGCTCGCACCGCCTTGACCGACTTTACGGAAACCTCGACGGTGATGAAGCGCTTTATCAACGCCCAGCAATACTTGGGCGATGACGCCTCCAAGGCCTTTGTCCGGCTTGGCGAGGCGGCTGCGGCAGTCGGGCGTCTAGCTGACTTTCTAGAGCGTAATCCCAGTGCACTTCTGAGTGGGCGTGCGGAGGAACCTAAGTAAGGTCAAATTCTACCTTAGCATCCCCTTCTTTCTTTTATGCACTCCCGTCTTTTCCAAGTTTCTCGCCATTCTCTTCTTGTGTTTGTCGCGCTGGGCTTTGCCGGTTGCAGCCTACTCCCCATGCCGAAGAAGGACCCGACTCGGTTTTATGTTCTGACCGGACCCACCGCGAACGAACTCAATACCGGCCATAAAAAAGGGCAAATCAAGGTCGGCGTGCGGTCAGTTACGGTCGCACCTTATCTCGACGGCAAGACCATGATCGTGCGTCGCGGCCCCAACGAGATCGATTACCGTGACTACGCCCGTTGGGCAGAGCCGCTGGCTACGGGAATAAACCGCATGCTGGTGGCCCGTCTGCATCTTTCTGACCGAGTGCAGCGGGTTATACCCCAGCCCTTTCCCTTCGACACCACCCGCGACGTCGACGTGCAGGTGAGCGTTTTGCGTTGCGAGGGGATGGTGAAGAAGGATGGCAAGTCTTTCGTTAGTTTTATGTGCGGGATTGAGCTGGTCCGAGCTGGGGAGCAGGCTGGGGCTGGTGAGGTTTTGCTGCGCGAGGTTTATGAGGCGCCGGAGACGCCGTGGCGGGAAGGCGATTACGCCGAGTTAGCACGGCGCCTTAGCGAGGAAGTCGCGCGCGTCGCCGACCGTGTGCTGGCGGCGTTGCCTTTGGAATAGGGCGGGAGACGGGCCTACTTTAGACCACCTTCGTGGGCAGCGGGATTTTGCAGCTGGTCCTTCCAGCCTAGGATCTTCGCTTGGGCGCCGAATTTCTCAGCTGCGGCCTTGTCGCCTTTTTCCATCCAGATTCGGGAAAGGGTGGTGTTGATGAATAAATCGTCGGGTCGGAGGGCGTGTGCGCGCTCCCCGGCGGCAAGGGCATGATCTAGATCTCGCCGCGAAAAGTGGATCTCAGAGAGCGCGTGCCAGGCATCGAAACACGCGGGCGCAGCATCTGTGGCGCACTCCAATTTAGCTAGGGCGGCCTTGGAATCGCCCATCGCGTGATCGTAGCTGGCATCGTCAATCAGGGATTGCAGCTCGTCTTCGGTCATGGCGTTACGATGTGCATTTGCGGACAAAAGAAAAGCCGCGTCGCAAAGCGAAGCGGCAGGTTTTTGGCCGGTGGCCGGTTTGTTTTTTTGACTCAAGCGCCGGGGGCGCTGCCAACAAGAGCGAAAGTCAGCTGAATAGCGGGGGCGACTTTGTCCTCATTTTTACCGGGTTGTATCCCGAATTCGGACCGCAGGATGGTGAAGACGCCGCGAACCACGAGAAGGTCTCCGTGTAGTTCTGGCTTGTTCAGGCGTTTGCCGTAGGCGCCGGCGAGGTGGTTCAGCGTAACTGGGACTAGAACCTCTTTGGAAACACCCTTGAGGGTGAACTTGCCGGCGGCGATGGCCGACCACTTGCCTTCGCTGATGGTGCGCACCGAATCTAATTTGGAGAATTCAAAACTGATATCCTGATGCTTGGCGGCATCTATCCAATCGGCGCTGAGGAGATGTTCGGTCATCTTGTCGTTGGGCACTTTCAGGGATGAACTCGCAACCTCAAGTGCACCCTTGGTCGCGGCGACGTCAGCTGGGTCGAAGGTGACTTTGCCTTCGACTGCGTTGGCGTTGCCAACGATGGGCTCGAGGATGGAGTCTAGGGTGAATTGGATAGCATTCACCCCCTTGGGGTCTTTGAAGTCGTAGGTATTGGGTGTGGCTACGGCGGAGACTATGGTGAAGCCAGCGAAGGCGATGGTGCGGAGTATTTGGTTCATGGCGTGGTCGAGGTTTGGAATAATGTAGCGATAGTTTAGGCTCGGTTTGGGGGACATCTACGGCCGAGAAAGGTTACCGAGAAAATCAAGAGACCTGAGGTAACCCCGGCAGCGAGCACGTCGAGCCCGGGCACAAACCTTTTCTCATATTTAATAAATTCAATTTCGGTGATCGGATCGATGTGCTTCACAGGCACCTGATTCTGGGTCCATCCTCGGTTGTAGCCCTTGGCAGCCCAGACGCAGAACACATAAAGCACAAAAAAGGCGCCCGCCCCGCGCAACAGGATGCGCCACGCTGCGATGGTTTTTTCTGGAGGCAGTGGCGACTCGGGTTTCGGAGTGGTGGGGGAGAGGGGCATAGGAAATACCGATGTCAGGCAATGCGTTCGCGGGCAGGCTGCAAGCGAGGCTAGCTTTTACAGAATCAGCATCGCATCTCCGTAGCTGAAAAAGCGGTATTCGCGGGCGATCGCCTCGGCATAAATTTCCTTAAGCCAGGCAATGCCGTCGGTCGAACTGGGGGCAAGGAATGCGGCGACCAGGCAGAGCAGGGTAGAGCGGGGTTGGTGAAAGTTAGTCACCAGTGCGTCGATGGCGGCAAACTGGGCCGGTGGGTAGAGGTAGAGCGCGGCCTCGTCGCGAAAGGCTTCGTTGGGCGGGGTTGGCCGGCAGGCCTGTTTTCGGCAAAAGTCCTCCAAAGTCCGCACGGTGGTAGTGCCGATCGCGACCCTTCGAGTGCCGGCGGGTGGCGAGAGCACGGCGGTGCGGGTGGCAGGTGGCACCTCGTAGACCTCTCGGTGGATGGCGTGGGCATCAATCGTGTCGGTCGCGATGGGTTTGAAGGTGCCCAGGCCCACATGTAGGGTCACGTCGGCGGTGCGCACGCCGGTCGCCTGAAGCAACGCTAGTAACTCCGGCGTGAAATGCAGGCCGGCAGTAGGCGCAGCGGCTGCGACTTGGCGGTCGCGGTCAGCGTAGACGGTTTGGTAACGTTCGAGGTCGGCGGCGCGTTCCTCGGCGGTGTGTTGGCGCGCGATATAGGGCGGGAGCGGGACCTCGCCTACGCGGTTGGCGACCGCGACGATAGAGGCGCCGGTCGGTTCGCAGGCGAATGCGACTCGGGCCGCGCCTTCGGCGTCTTTCTCCAGCACGGTTCCAGTGAAGGCGTCGGGACGGTCAAAGGTGGCACCGACGGGCAGTTTCCTGACGATGCCGCCGTGGGTGACCTTCACGGTGCGCGGTGCGCAATCGGAGTCCAGGTCGACGACAGTGACGACGGAGCAGGCGGGCGGGAAGCACGGCGGCATTGTTACGCAACAGGATGTCGCCGGGGCTTAGATAATCGCCAAGATTAGAAAAGGAGCGGTGCTCAATCCGGTGTTCCCGCCGATGCACGACAAGCAGTCGGGAGGCGTCGCGGCGGGCGGCGGGGTTCTGGGCGATCAGGGCGTCGGGCAGGGTGTAATCGAAAAGGGCGGTGGGCAGGGGAGGCATGCGCAGTGGGGGGCAAAGTCGGGTGCGGACGGTGAAAGAAGCTTGCCCTGTGCGGTTGCGCGAGTTTCTTCCTCTTCTCTGTTGGCCACGCCGATGTAGCTCAGTGGTAGAGCAGCGGTATCGTAAACCGCTGGTCGTCAGTTCAATCCTGACCATCGGCTCCAGCTTAAATAAATCTGGTTTATCCAGTTCAGGCTATAGTCGGTTGACAGTGACCACTCTAAGTTTGGCTGGATTCTCGCCTGCCTTTATCAGGGCACGAAGGCGGGAATGTCGGCGGCCTCGGCGGAGAAATACGCGGCGAAGGGCGCGCCGGGGAGTGACTTTATACCGGCGACGGCAGCGCGGGCGTTGAACAGGGCACCGGCGGGGGTGGCGTGGAGGTTGTCGGCGAAGAGCGGGCCGACCTGATCGGCGCCGAGATTTTCCATTTCGCGGGCGATGATTTCGTTGTGGTCGATGAAGGTTGCTCCGGTTGACTCGGAAACGAGACGGGCCCATTCGCCGTAGTTGTTAGGCCGAGAGCGGACGACCTTTCCGTCCTTCCAAGCATTGCGAGGCACAAGAGAAAGGACGATGGGCGTGGCCTGGCGGGCGCGAATGTCCTCGACGTAGCGGCGCATATATCGGCCAAAAGAATAAACGATCTCGTGTTTACCCGTGAGGATGTTGTCTACCTCGCGTGATTCCTCGCCGACGCCTCGGATCGTGCCGCGTGCGCGGGTCTTGGCCGTGACGGGCGGATCCTCGTTCACGGGGCTGGAGTCGTTGTGGCCGAACTGCACGATCACGAAATCGCCTGGGCGAAGAGCAGCGAGCACGGCGGCCCAGCGACCCTCGGTTTGGTAGGTGCGACTGCTGCGACCGCCGATCGCTTGGTTTACGACGTTGATTTTGGTCGGGTCAAAAAATCGGGCTAGCTCGTCTCCCCACCCGCGCTGACCGGGCGTGCCGACCTTCATGGTGGAGTCGCCCACGAGATAAAGGGTGGGGAGGGCGGGGTTGGCCTTCACGTTGAGTTTAAATTTAGCCGCATCTTCCACGATGCGCTGGGCCTCGTCGGCCCGCAGGTCGGCAAGGGTTAGTAGGCAGGGCAAAAGCAAGGCTAGCCAAGGACGGAAGCAAGGTAGGGAAATCATAGCAGGGAAGACGGTTGATCGGGGTTGCTGGGATGATTTTGTTCCCACGCTTGGGTGCCGAGGGAAAACAAATCAACCAGTTCGACTGCGCAACCTGCGCAAGGCGGTTGCGCCGCGCACGCCAGACGGCTTAGGTGCGTTCATGAAAATTGTCATAACCGGATGCACCAAGGGGCTGGGTCGGGCGTTGGTGGATGAATTCGTTGCGGGTGGCCACACCGTGATCGGCTGCGGGCGCAATCCCGAGGCGGTGCTCGACCTGCGTTTTTCGGTGCCGGCGCCGAGTAGTTTTGACGTTCTGGATGTGGCCGAAGCCGCCAAGGTTGCACTTTGGGCGGAACGTATGCTGACGCAGCATGGCGCGCCCGATCTGGTGATCAATAACGCCGGCCAGCTCACCGATCCGGCGCCACTCTGGGAGCAGGACGCGACGGCGGTGGGTCGGCTTTTTCAGGTTAACCTCACAGGTGTGGTGCATGTAATCCAGGGTTTCTTGCCTGCGATGATCGCGCGCGGATCGGGTGTGATCGTGAATCTATCCTCCGGCTGGGGTCGATCGGTTTCTGGGCGTTTTGCGCCTTACTGCGCCAGCAAGTGGGGGATTGAAGGTCTAACTAAGGCGTTGGCTGAAGAGTTGCCGGCCCCGCTCTCGGCGGTGCCCTTAAGCCCGGGTATCATAGACACTGCGATGCTGCGAAAATGTTATGAGGCCAAGGCAGCCGGCTACCCGAAGGCGGATGTTTGGGCGAAGGCGGCTGGACCCTTTCTTCTGCAGCTTGGGCGAAAGGATAACGGTATCAGCCTCGAGGTGCCGGGCTTTTGAGCTCGGAAGCGTAGCATCACGCTACGCCCGCTGGCGGGACGGCAAGGGTATCGCCGCCGCGCAAGTCGCAGTCTAGAAGGATGTGCTGGTGTGAATCGTAGCGCTTCATGGCTAGGTCGAGCAGGCGTTTGCCGCCAGTTAGGCCGATCTGGTGATAGGGGATTTGCACCGTAGAAAGTAGGGATGCGCCGGCCGGACGCGCGATACCGTCGAAGCCGGCAACGGAGACGTCGCGCGGCACGCGAAGCTTTTCTTTTTTGAAGTGGGCGACGAGATCGTAGGCTTGGTGGTCGGCGGCACAGATCCACGAAGTGACACCGTCTCGGGTGCGTTCGAGCGCTCGGGCGTGGGCCTGATCAACTTCCAGAGGATGGCGTGGGCCGGCGTTGATGACATCGGCGGGATTTAGGTCTAGCCCAAGGGCGGTGAGTTTTTCCACGAAGGCGCTGTAGCGGCGCAGCGCCCAGCTGGCTTCGACGGGGTAGCGCCAAGTAAAGAAACCGATGCGACGGTGGCCCAGACGATGGAGCTCATCAACCAATCGGCTGATTCCGCGGTAGTGGTCGACATCCACGCAGTCTAGCGGTAGAGTGCCATATTGATCGACGAGGGATACGACGGGGTAGCGGGCCTTTAACTCGTCCACCACGCTCAGGGGGAATGGGTAGATGAGAACCACGCCGTCCCAGACGCGACGACGGGAACGCAGGATGTGCGCGTAGGACGGATCCTCCAAGTGGCGGTCCTGCGGGCGGACGAAGTGCAGATCGAGGCGGACTTCTTGGACACGGGCAAACTCTGAAAGACCGTTCAGCAACTCCTGGCCTGGATTCCCATAATCCGTGTGCTTAAAGCTGGGTAACTCGACACACACCAAAACCCCGAAGGCGAGGCGGCGAGCGGCACGGCGACTTCCGGCAGGTTCACGTTTTTCTTGGTGGCTATAGCCGAGGCGCGAAGCGAGGGCAAAGACCTTAGCCCGAGTCGTCGGGTTAATCCCAGGGTGATTGGTGAAGCAGCGCGAGACGGTGGCTCGTGATAGCTGAAGTTGATCCGCAATGAGCTGCTGGTTTATTTTTCCCATAACTGGTTGTAGGGAAGAATGAACCAGCCGATCTGGCGCCGAGTAAAATGTATTCTGGGCGCCACGGGTCGGCGCAGCGGTGACGATCATCGAGCTACCTTGCAAACTTCCTATGGAAGAATCGATGCAATTTTGTGCACGCAATCCGCCTTTACAAAGAGAACTTAGGTCACGCATTTTTAATCTTATGAATAACGCGTTCGAGCCCGGTTTGATTGGCGCCGGATGGTGGGGGCGTATTTGCGGGCTAGCCTTGGGTTGCTTCGCGACGGCACCGGCCGCGCTCGCTGTGTCGGTCAAGATCGTGTCGGCGCCTGGGGGCGGCTGGAATCTGACGCGTAACGGTGAGCCCTACGTGGTGCGGGGTGCAGGTGGGGACGGCCGACTCGAATTGCTACGGGAACTGGGCGGCTCGACGATTCGGACTTGGGGGGTGGAGCAGTTGGACCGCCGGGTAGACGGTCGCACGCTGCTCGACCGTTGCCAGGATCTAGGCATCACCGTTATGGCGGGTATATGGGTGCAGCACGAGCGTCATGGATTTGATTACTCTGATCCAGTGCAGTTACGGCGTCAGCGGGAGGAGGTCCGTGCGGCGGTGCGCAAGTTCAAGGATCACCCTGCTATCCTAGTTTGGGGCTTGGGTAACGAAATGGAGGGGCCATCGGCAGATGGCCGAGATCCGCGCATCTGGCGGGAATTGGAGGAGTTGGCGCGGATAGTGAAGGAAGAGGATCCCGATCATCCTGTCTGCACTGTCATCGCTGGTGCGGCGGCAGGGAAGGTGAAGGCGTTGATGCACAACTATCCTTCCATCGATATACTTGGGGTGAATGCCTATGCGGGAGCGGCTGGGGTGGGGACTGCGTTGGTCGAAGCCGGCTGGACCAAGCCTTTTATTTTAGCTGAATATGGTCCGGTGGGTCATTGGGAAGTGCGTCAAACTGCTTGGGGTGCTCCGATCGAGGCGCCGGCAAGGGAGAAGGCCGAAAACTATCTTAAGGCCCACCTTGGTGCGATGGAAAGTTCAGGGGGGCTTTGTGTAGGGACTTTTGCTTTTGTGTGGGGCCAGAAGCAAGAGGTCACAGCCACATGGTATGGTATGTTTCTGGCCACAGGCGAAAAACTGCCGGCAGTAGACGCGGTTGCGCACGCATGGACGGGCACATGGCCGGCGTCGCGTAGTCCTAGCATCGACCGGTTGGCGGCGAATTTTGTTGAGGGCGTGGTTAAGCCCGGCGCGAGTCTTCGGGTAGATGCGGTAGTATCCGACTCCGATGGTGACGCCCTGACTTTTGACTGGCGGGTAGTGGAGGAGAGCACGGACCGCAAGGAGGGCGGGGACGCCGAAGCCGAACCGCCTGCACTGCCCGAGTGCGTAGTGCGGATCTCAGGGGCTACCGTGGAGCTGCGGGCGCCTGCCCGACCGGGTGCATATCGAGTTTTTCTTTATGCCCGAGATGGACGGGGCGGGGCGAGCGCGGATAACTTTCCCTTCCGCGTGGAGTAATAGCGGCGGACTCCATTCCTCGCTTATGGCTTATCTAGGGTATAGCCAGTAGCGTTGGCTCTCGCGCTGGTATACGGTGCACCGTGTGGCCCAATCGGCCTCGAAGGCATTGAGATCGACCTTGGCTCCGTCCCGAGAGAGTGCGTCCCACCAAGCGGTGCTGCCGACGTGAATGTTGAAACTACGGACGCTTTTGCCGTCGAGTTTGGCGTAGGGGTTGGGCGGTTCGTAGCGGCAGGCGAGGCGCATTAGCTCGAAGCTCAACTGCGTGGGTCGCCAGAGGCTCCAGTCCATCACATCGACGTAGAGCGCAGTCGTGGGGCGGCCTTCCGCATCCTGAATTGGCAGCAGGCGGAAGCTTAGGCCGGGGATGGCGAGGCGGTCTAGATCGGCTTTCAGTTGGGCTGGGGTTTTGCCCTTGTAGCTCAAGACACGGAAAGGGTGCTCCTTGCCGGCGCCGTGTTTGAAGCCGCTGTATTCGCAACCAAGCCCGGTCATGGCGTAGCCGATCACGGCAGGAAAATCCTGCACCAGCGGAGAGGTGGGCACGAATTTGAGTCCGGTTTCAGGCCAGCGTAGGGAGCGTTTCCAACCGCTCATAGGTATGACGGTTAACCTGCCCTTGGCTCGAACTTCTTCGGGCACCTCGAGCACGCCGGGAGCTTCAGCGGCCATGCGGGCGAGTTCGCCCATGGTGAGCCCATGGACGTAAGGGATGCGGAAGGCTCCGACGCCGCTCATCCAAGCGCGGTCGAGGTGAGGGCCGTCGACCTTCAGCCCGCCGAGGGGGTTAGGGCGATCGAGCACGATTACCTCCACGCCATTGGTGAAACAGGAATCCATGGCGTAGCGCATCACGACATTGAACGTGTAGCTGCGCACGCCGATGTCCTGCAGGTCGATGACGAGGGCATCCAAGTTCTTGAGTTGGGCGGGCGTGGGTTTACGATTTTTGCCGTGAAGAGAATAGACGGGTAAGCCGGTGGGGATATGGCGATCGTCGCCGAAGTTGACGCTGGCTTTGATCGAGCCGTCTAGGCCGTGCTCCGGAGCGAAGAGGGCGACGAGTTTCACCCCGGGCGCTTTGTAAAGAATGTCGATAGTGCTCCGGCCTTCGCGGTTTACGCCGGCGGCGTGGGTCAGGAGCCCGATGCGTTTACCTTTAACAGCTTTGAAACCGTCGGCGGCGAGGACGTCGATTCCAAGTAGGATCGGGCCGTTTACGGGCGCGACTCGCGCTGACGGGATGGCTATCGTGGGCGCCGGGGG